>JACPNH010000028.1 GCA_016185565.1 Candidatus Woesearchaeota archaeon
CCGGTATTGACTACAAAAATAACTTTGCTGTCTTCAGTAAAGCAGTCCTTTACAGAAGCATTAGTCAATGATTCAAAGATGTTAAGAAGCTGTATGCTTTGATTGTCTAATTTCATGTTAATATGATACTACAGAAATAGAAAATGTTTTTTTACATATAGTTCCTAGCTCTTCGTTAGTTTCTTTTAATTCGTTTACCTTTATATCGCCTATTTTTGCGATTTTTTTAAATTCATCTTTTAGATTTTTTGGACAATTTGAAGATATAAATATTGCAGATAATTTTCCAGATTTTAGTAATTTCATAGTCCTGTCTGTTCCATAGATAAGTTTTCCTTCTTTTAATGCTTTTCTCAACTCTTCTAGGCTCATTTTTTCTTTGTTTTCATTACTAGTTGCGGCATCCCGGTCCCTAATGGAACTGGCTGGTTAAGCATCACATTTTCAACTACAGAGTTTAAAGGATCTCTCTCGCCTGTTAAGGCCGCATTTATTATGTGTTTTATTGGCGTTTCAAATGAGGCTCTTGCTAAGACAGATTGTTTTTCACTAGTGATGCCTGATCTTGTTATGCCTTTAACTGTACCAGTCACAGTCATTACATCTGCCAAAAACATCAAGTGCCTTATATCAATATCAAGTCCTTGGTCTTCAATAACCTTTAAGGCCTCATTTATTATTGCTTGTCTAGCAGCCTCTATTCCCAGAACCTTTTCAATTTCTGAGATATCGTTAGTTGTTGTTCTTCTTGCATCTATTTCTTCTAATTTCAGCATATCCTTTAAATTTGAGCCAGCGCATAAAATAATAAACTCGCTCTCTTGCTTTATTGGCAATACTTGAGTGATGCCCTTTATACCAGAAACATAGGCTTCCTTTACTTTTTCCTTTAACTTAAATACTTCTCCTAAATCGTACTCTTTTAATTTCGGATATAAGACAATATTGTCACGCTCTATTTTTATTGCGACATTTTTGAAGTTTTGTGTTAAAATGGCAACTAATTGTTCTTCTTTAATGCCTAGTTCTTTGAGCCTTTTGTGATCTAATTTAGATTCTATAGATGCCTTTGCCAGATTTATTGAGAATTCTGTTGCAATCTCTTTTAATTTTGTCTCTTTTATTTGAGCAGCTATTTTTCTGGCCATCTTGGGATCATGAGAATATTTTGATTTTAGATATACCTCCATTCTCGGAGTAGTCGGAGTTTTACGGGCATCAAATATCTCTATTAATCTTGGCAGTCCAACAGTTATGTTCATCTCTGCAACTCCAGAAAAGTGGAATGTATTTAATGTATTATGGGTTATTATTCCATCAAATGTAGTAAATGTGCTTAATTCTGGTACGCTTAAGTCATAAACAAATTCATGTTCTGATTTTATATAATCTATGCTTATAATCTCATCCCACACAACATCAGAATTAAACATTCTTTGCATCATTTCTAACTCTTTACTAATATCTATATTCTTCTGCTTAGCTAAATTCTCAAATATTTTTGTATATTTAAATAATGCTGTTCTTCCTATTTTTTGTCTTTTTGTAAAATTATTTATGTATCTTGTTGGAAAACCTAATTTTTTAGCAGTTATATAAAATAAATCTCCGAAACCAGCGACCATATCATTATAATCTTGAGATTTTTCATTCCAGAATTTCTTTGCTAGTTCTGCTAACTCCTCCAAGGCACTGAATTTATAGTCTATATCAGAACCTATAAATTCTAGGTATAACGGTGCATATTTGTAAGGTATTAACAACCAGTATTGCCCCTTTTTATCCTTAACTTTATATGAAAATATTTTAAATCTCGATAATAACAATGCGATTCCATCCATTAATTCTTTGGAATTCGATGAAGCTCTTATCATTTTTCTTGATACATGGAAATTGCCATCGCCATCAAAATAGCCCCTTAACAGTCCTTTAACGAATTCATTGCTTGCGCTGTATGCAAATTCAGGAATTTTTTTGTAATTAGAACCTCTCCCGCATGTTGCTGCAATAAATTTAGATAGAAAAGTTGAAGATATAGTGAGCGTTCTTCCAGGACCATATTCTCCAACATAATGTCTCTCTATTGGTGTAATATTTATGTAATCTGCAAATTCCTTGCCGTTAGAAATATAGTTATCATTTATGTTAGAAATTCCAGTAGTACCTAGATTATTATATCCCTCTGCTAGATATGCTCCAATAAACCAACCAGTATTCCAATTTAGTTCTATAGAGTTTTTTATTGATTTCGCCCCCGACTTAGATATGATATCATTTTCTATAATAATTTTTTTATCTATAAAGCTGTCGCCTATTTTTACTTCTTTTAATAAAGAATCTGTGAAAAAATTATTAATTGTAGGTATTCTGTTTCCAACTTTCAAATCTCTTCCAGTTATTGGTATTATTTTATTATTCGATCTTATTACAAATGAATGATTATCTGTTGCTATTATTTTTCTTCCTGATTTTGTTGTTAATTTCATTAAATCTTTGTTATACTTATGTCTGCTAACTTCTGTTATTTTTTTCCATTCTACCTTTTCATTGTTATTCATACTTATTGAATATAATTCTAAGTTGTTTATTGGAGTAACTTCAGTAAAATCCATGTCTATTGATCCATATCTATTCATTAGTTCATCTACGAACTTTCCTATTTTCACAATTTTTATATTATTATTTGACTTTACTATTATTTTCTCACTATGTAGAAGTGACATCTGCGTACCTGGTTCGCCGATGGATTCTGCTGTCACTATTCCGATGGCTTCGCCAGGGTTAATTTTAGCATCTTCATACGCTTTTTTAACTGCTTCAAATACTTTTTTTATATGAGGAACAGTCAGTCTTTTATTTTTGCATTCCTCTCTTACTTCGTCAAACACCTTTTTTGGCAGTATTTCTTGATATTCTTGGTAGATATCTGGCATTTTACTCACCTAGCACTTCCTTAACAATTCTTTTCACATTAATTTTGCCACCCTCTGATTTTGAAATATCAATACTGTCTTCTCCATACTTAAATTGAATTATTTTTTTATTTGCATCCCTTACAGTATAGTCATATTCTACCTTTAGATCTTGAAGTGCATTTGCTAATCTTCTGTATAAATAACCTGATTTAGGTGTTCTAAGACCAGTGTCCATTAAAGAATCACGTCCGGTCATTGCACCAAAGAAAAATTCTGTGGGTGAAAGCCCCTGTTTAAAGCCACGTTTTATAAAACCCCTTGCCTCTGGACTTAAGTCTTTTTGCTTAAATGAAACTAATGTTCTTTCTTTGTAGCCTTTTTCAATTCTTTTTCCTCTTAGAGCTTGCTGTCCTACACAAGCTGCCATTTGTGCAAGATTAAGGATGCTGCCCTTTGCTCCTGATGCTGCCATTATTATGCTTGGATTATTTTCATCTGCTGTGGATGAAACTGCTTCTCCTACAGCATTTCTTGCCTTATTTAAGATTTCTAGGATTTTAAATTCCAATGTTTCATCTTCTGTATAGCCAGGAATTGCTTCTAATTTACCTGCTTTTCTTTCTGCAATTAATTCATTTACTTTTGCTCCTGCCTCTTCTATTAGGGATTGGCATGATAGCCTGGTTCTTTCTGGCAAATCTGTATCGGAAATTGCTGTTGTAAACCCATGCCTAAGTAAAACTTCAAGACCGAGCCTGAATATTTTGTTTAAGATGTCTATGCCGATTTCTTCTCCATATTCTTTGTATAGTGCCCTGATTAGGGTTCCTTTTTCTTCGCCTATGGTAGATCTGTCAATATAGCCAGAAACAAGATTGCCTTTCTTTATTACAACACTAATTTTTTCATCTCTTGTAGAGCCTTTTGTTTGCCCAATAAAGTCAAAGTCACTTGGAAGTAAGGCTGAAAATACCTCCATGCCAGAAACCTTTTTTCCGAATTTTTTTAACTTTTCCGAATTTTCAACACCTATTGAAATTAATAGTGAGATTGCTTCTTCCCTGTCAAATTCTAGTTTTTTTGTTAATAGGTAATTGCCCACTATTGCATCGTCAATACAGCCTATTATATTAAGACCATTTTTAGGAGATATAATATGGCTTTGAACCTGCATTAAAATTTCTGCTTCTGCTCTTGACTCTTCATTTTGTGGAATATGTAGATTCATTTCGTCTCCATCGAAATCTGCATTATACGGCGTTGTTATGTTTGGGTTTAAGCGGAAAGATCTTCCTGGCAAAACCTTTATTTTGTGACACATTATAGACATCCTATGCAAGCTGGGTTGCCTGTTAAATATGGCTGTATCTCCATCCATTAAATGTCTTTCAACGATAAAACCAGGCTGTAATTCTTCTAGTAATTGTTCTCTAGTTTCATCTGTTATTTTTTTCTTTTTGCCATCAGGCCTTAATACATAATTTGCACCAGGGTAATTATGGGGGCCTTGTTCAATGAATTTTTTTAGATATTTTATGTTCCATTCCGTCACCCTTTCCGGAATTGTGAGTTCCATAGCAACGATTTTAGGAATGCCAACTTCATTGAATTTTAATTTTGGGTCTGGACTAATTACAGTACGAGCAGCATAATTAACTCTTTTACCTGCAAGATTATGTCTGAATCTTCCTTCTTTGCTCTTTATTCTTTCAGTCAAGGTTTTAAGAGGCTGTCCGGATCTATGACGCGCAGGCGGAACTTGAGTGACTTCATTATCAAAGAATGTCGTAACATGGTATTGAAGTAATTCCCACAAGTCTTCTATAATGACTTCTGGAGCGCCGGCATTTATATTTTCAAATAATCTTTGATTAATTCTTACTATGTCTCCGAGTTTATGGGTTAGATCGTCTTCGCTTCTCTCGCCTGTTTCTAGAGTAATACTGGGCCTGGTTGTGACGGGTGGGATTGGAAGAACTGTGAGGATAATCCATTCTGGGCGAGCAACTTCTGGGTTAAGGCCGAGAGCTCTAACATCATCATCAGGTATTTTTTCAAATCTTGATCTTATTTCAATAGGAGTTAATTTTTTGTCATTTTCGTAAAAGTTAGATGGCTTTTCAAATTTAATATCATGTTGCTTTTCTTGACAATGCGGACATTTTTTTGTGGATTTTACTTCTGCTACAAATTCCTTTAACTCTTGTTTCTTTAACTCAGGATGCTTTTCTGCAGAGGGATTTTTTAATGATTCTAGGAACGATTTTAGCCTTTCTTCATTTATTAATAATCTGCCGCAATTTCTGCATGTTAATTTTAGTATCTTTAATATATGAGCTACAAACTTGATGTGAAATACTGGCCGGGCTAGTTCTAAATGACCAAAATGACCAATGCACTCTTTTAATTTGCCACCGCATGTTTTGCATCTTAATCCTGGGTCTATAACACCTAAACGAATGTCCATTAAGCCGCCGTCTACAGGATAACCTTCTTTGTCATAAAGTTCTGGCGTAACAATTTTTACAGCAGCCATCTTAGTGATCATTTTTGGAGAGAATAGCCCGAATTCTATAGCTCCAACTTTTTTTGAAATGTATTCTTGCATTTTAGTACTTGTCCTTTAGTATTATTTTTGGGTATATAACCATTGATTTAAGTTCATCTAGCAACAGCTTAAATGCATATGAAATCTCAACAGAATTAATTTCTACATTGCTGCCACACTTTACGCAGTATTTTTTATTCTTAAAGCTGTCATATACTGCGACCATTCCACATTCCTCGCAAACATAAATTGTGGTTTTATCAGAGTCAAAACGTTCCTTTAGCAACAAAGATGCTCCATGTGCAACTAGACAGTCTTTTTCCATTTCTCCTACTCTTAAACCACCGCCTTTTGCACGGCCCTCTATTGGTTGCCGGGTTAAGAGTTGTATTCTTCCGGATGCTCTTGCATGAAGCTTGTTTGCTACCATATGCCTTAGTTTAAGATAGAATATTGAGCCCATGTAGATTCTTACTTTATATTGTTCGCCTGTAACACCATTATACATAATTTCAGTGCCATTATCCATAAATCCAAGTTCTATGAGTTCTTTTCTTAATCTTTCTTCCGGCACTGAATCAAATGTTGTTCCTTCAATATGCTCGCCCTTTAAGGCCCCCACTTTTCCAGCTAGGATTTCTAACATATGCGATATTGTCATTCTGCTAGGAATTGAATGTGGAGAAAAAATAATATCGGGAGTTATTCCAGAAGCGCTGAAAGGCATGTCTTGTTGTGGGACTATTAATCCTATGACACCCTTTTGGCCATGACGTGAAGCAAATTTATCTCCAAGTTCTGGGATTCTTTGGTCTTTTCTGTGATGATTGACATGTCAGCAATTCCAGACTCGCCGTGTTTAATTATGGCAGAGCTTTCTCTTCTGATGTTTGCAGCAACGCTAAATTCTTCTAACTCACCTAGAAATCTTGGAGGAGAGGTCTTTCCTATGATTACTTCTTCTTCTTTTACTTCTGCTCCTGTATAAATAATTCCATCTTTTTCAAGAAGGCGATAGTCTTTTTCTGATCTATAGCCCTTTACTTCTTTGTCAGGAATCGTGATCTCATCTGTAAGGCCCCCAGAATAACGAAGCTCTTCAGCGCTGTAAGGCCTGAAGTAGGTCGAACGTCCAAATCCACGGTCTATAGATCCTTTGTTTATTATTATGGCATCTTGCATATTATATCCTTCATAACTCATCATGGCTATTATTACATTTTGACCGAAAGGATGTTTTTTGTACTTATAGATATCAGAGGTAAATGATTTTACGATTGGAACTTGTGAGTAATGCAAAACTGAAACATCTGTGTCTATCCTAATAGGGAAATTAGCAGCATATAATCCAAGACCTTGTTTTTGGGTTTTTGAGCCCCTGATTAATCTTGAGCTTCCTACAAAATTAGCATACGGTACTAAAGATGTACAAACTCCAAGAATTGTTAATGGACTTATTTCTAAGTGAGTATGATCTTTTGTTAGCTCCTCTTCAGAAATTGCAATTAAAGAATTTTCTTCTTCTGTTGTATCAAGATATTCGATTATGCCTTGATTAACCAAGTCAGTCCAAGTCAGTCCATTTTTTAATAGCTTTTCAGTATGCAATTCTGTTAGTTTTGGCTTGCCGTTTTCTACAATGATCAAAGGCCTTCTAGCTCTGCCTTTAGATGTTTCAATGTTTATTTCATTGAAAGTTTCGCTGTAGCCAAGGTTGATGAAGTTTGGAATCTTTCCTGCCCTTCTTTCTTCTTTGAAATTTTTAATGAAGTCATATGGCTTATCTGTTGTTCCAATAAATTTTTCATCTAAATAAACATCTGTCATTTTAAATTACCGGCTTTACTCCTATGTTTTCTAAAATCTTTTTTAGCTTTTCTTCAGGATATTCTTCTGATGTTATAGAACACATGAAGGCAAGGTTTTTTCTTAATCCTATATTAGTTCCCTCTGGAGTCTCGATTGGGCACAATTTTCCGAAATGGCTTGGGTGTAATGCACGAGCCTCAAAGTTTTCCTGCGTGCTAGTTAATAACGAAACAACTCTTTGTAAATGAGAGGTAGTTGCAATGTCATTTACTCTGTCTATATTTTGGCTTATGCCCTTTCTGCCACCAACCCATACACCTGTAGCCATCGCACTCTTAATCCTTGAGGTTAGTAATTGCTCTCTGATTATATTTTTTATAGATGAAAACTTGCCTCTTTTTACGAGTCTTTGGAAATTATATAGCATGTCTTGAACTAGGGCTCTTAAATTTACTCTGAATAGCTCTGCCATTAAGTCACCAGACAATTTAAGGCGTTTATTCATATAGTGGTCTTTGTCAATAGGAGCGATGCCATCACGAGCAACCATAAGGTAGCGCTTTATAATTTTGCACAAATTATAGGCCTTAACTATTCTGTCTTTCTGAGTTAATCCGAGATGAGGCAATAAATATCTATCTAGTTGTTCCCTGGTTTTATCAAATCTTATTTCTTTTGGCTGAGTAATTCCAATTTTTTTGGCTAGGTATTCAATAGCATCTTCTTCTGTTTTTACTTCTTGAAGACTGGCCATATTCACAAAAATATCATCATATTGTTTTTCTTCAGAAATGAATTGCGCAATTTCTTGATCCTTTACTAGGCCCAGTGCTTTTATTACAACAAATATCGGCACTCTTCTGAATCTTGTAAATGAGATGTAAATTAAACCATTCTTCATTTGCTCTATGGTATGGGGAATCCTGTAAGATCCACGCTCTGAGAATATTTTCCCAATAAATTTGCTAGGGCCGGTTGTGCTTTTATTTATGAAAAGTTTATTTGGAGCTAGGTCCTCTACATTAATTAAAACCCTTTCATTTCCATTTAAAATGAAATAACCACCTAAGTCATCAGGATCCTCCCCATGTGCAATTAAGTCTTCCCTCTTCAAACCATGAATATTGCAGTATTTGGATTTAAGCATTATTGGTAGTTTTCCTATTTCTGTGACAAAAGACTCTCTTTGCACCCCATCGATGTAAGCAGCCACCTCTAAGTAAACTGGGCTAGAATAAGTTAATTTTCTTAATCTTGCTTCTATTGGGTAGATATTCCTTTTTGAGCCATCTGCTTCAGTGATCTGCGGCTTTTCACACCATATCTTGTCCAGCTTTATCTTAAAATTTTCAACGTCATGAGGAATTATTGTAGGGATGATTTCAGCATTTTCACTTACAATACGCTGCATTTCTCTCTCTATAAAATTATTGAAAGAATTTATATTTGACTCTACAAAAGAATATTCATCAAAATACTTACTCATTAGTACTTTATATGCCTTAACCATTTATTACAACCCTGTAAAATATCGATTCCGAAGAAGTTGGACTTTGCCTCATAATTTTTATTACATCTCCTTGGATAGCATTAAGTTCTTTAATAGACGGATCACTCTCATATATTGATGGGAGCTGTGACAATGTTATATTGAAACTTTGCAATAACTTTTGTTTTTCGTCTTCAGGCAACTTAATATGCTTGGGGATAAGCAGGTGTTTCTGTATGTTAATATCTTTTTGTTCTTGCATTTTATTTTCAGTAGGTGGTGGGCCGGACGGGATTTGAACCCGCGACCACTTGCTTTCTTCTTGGTATTAAAAGGATCACCAAAGCATGATTAGAGCTTTTCAAGTGCTCTACCAAGCTGAGCTACCGGCCCTTTAAATTTTGATTCACAATTTATACTATAACAATTTAATCTTAAAGAATCTTTTTGGCCGGAAATTTGGTAGTAATAACATAGACTTTTTGTTTTTATGGTATGGATCATCTTATGATTAAGAATCATGGAATACTTTCAGGAAAAGTGAGAACTTATAAATCTTTCGTTTTGCAGGGCACTGCCCTTAAAGTTTTCAGTTGCCTTTTTAGTTTAAGGGCAAATCTCAGACTTTAAAGGCAAAGCCGTTTTGTATTCTCTTTAGGAATTTTAAGTTTTCTCGGTGTTTATATGTTATTACTATGCAAGACCAAAAACATCGCCTAATAAACTAGATACTGTTTTTCTTACAAGGAAAAATATTAGTAATGAAAATGTTACAATTATTGGAATATATCTCGCACCATATTTTGCCTTTCCCCTTGCAATAAGACCGAGCACAAGGCTGCCTAAGATTGAAGTTGTTATCAAATTTAATATGGCATAAT
>JACPNH010000029.1 GCA_016185565.1 Candidatus Woesearchaeota archaeon
ACCTTGGTTGCTGCATACTTAATAAGCAAGGGCATGGGTGTAAAACAGGCTATTGATTATATTAAAAAAAGACGCCTGGGAATACATTTAACTAATATGCAAGTTAAAGCACTAATAAAGTTCAAGAAGAATTTGGTGGGTTCAAGAAAATGATTTATTTCTTTTTTGGAACTAAATACCAGTTTAATTTTCCATAAGCAAACACTGCGCTGGATTCTAAACTTTTATCCTCGATACCCTGAGTTCTTTCAGCGCCAATACTCACGGAGATATCAAAATTGCGATCTTTTAATAGTGTTAAATCAGTAAATAATCTACCACCAATTAATGTTTTATTATCATATTCTGTACTTAAAGTATCACTTGCAGTAAATAAACCTCTTCTTGCTCTTTCAAAGAGTTTTGAAACTCTGGCGTTTTGGACTACTCCTCCTAATCCGAAAGAAAAATCTTCTGATAACCTAAAATATAAGTTTGTAAAAATTCCAGTAAGGTTTAAATTTTGGACATCTAACGATCTGCTTGCAGTAAATAAACCTCTGGAAGCTGTTTTTTTTAAATCACTATTTGTGCTCAGCGAATTTAATCCTAATTCAACACCATAAGTATCGTGTTTATTTCCAACACCGAAACTATAAGATCCACCAGAATTATAAAAATCACTGAATTGTGGTCCTAGTATAGTATAGCCGCCATTTATGAAAAGATAATTTCTTGGTTGTTCTGCTCTTGATTGTATTGGTAATAAAGAAATTGCTGCTGTAGTAAATAATGGCAAAATTTTCTTTCTAAGACCAAGGCTCTTAACTAATTTCTCTAGCATTTTTACCCCAAAATGTAAGCATTTACATATTTATATACTTTTCTATTATATATTTTACAGTATATATTTAATATACCAAAAACAATTTAAACCTATATTTTAATGAAAAAATATGCATCCTCAAAACCAGATTGCAAAAAAATGGCAAAAGCTATGGGAAGAAGCAAAAGTCTTTGAGGTTAAGGAAGGCCACAAAAAAAAGTTTTTTGTACTTGATATGTTTCCATATCCTAGTGGCAAGCTTCATCTGGGGCATGCTAGGACATATTCTATTTCAGATTGTTTTACAAGATTCAAGAGAATGCAAGGTTTTAATGTGCTGCATCCAATAGGCTATGATGCACTAGGATTGCCCGCAGAGAATGCTGCCATACAAAACAAAACCCATCCAAAAACCTGGACTGAGCAAACAATAACCTTAATGAAACAGGGCCAAGAGGAATTGGGTTTTAGTTATGACTGGAGCAGAGAATTAAGAACTTGCGATAGTGACTACCAGAGATGGGAGCAGTGGCTTTTCTTGAAGTTTTATGAAAAAAACCTAGCTTATAGAAAAAAGGCCTTAGTAAATTATTGCAACAAATGCAACACTGTTCTTGCAAATGAGCAAGTGATTGATGGAAGATGCTGGCGTTGCCATAGCGAGATAGAACAAAAAGAACTTGAGCAATGGTTCTTTAAAATTACAGAATATGCAGAGGGGCTGCTTAAAGATCTAGAAAAATTAGAAAAATGGCCTGAAAGAGTAAGGTTAATGCAAAAAAACTGGATTGGCAAAAGTGAGGGTGTAGAAATTAACTTCAAAGTAAAGAGTTTTGAGGAAATTATAACCGTTTTTACCACACGACCAGATACAATTTTTGGAGTTACTTATATGGCGATTGCTCCTGAGCACGAATTAGTGATGAACTTGGTTAAGGGAACCCCCTATGAAAAAAAGATAAAAAAATTTTGGGGGCAGGTTAAGAAGGAAAGCGAAATTGAACGTACGTCTGCAGAATTAGAAAAGAGGGGGTGCTTTACAGGCGCTTTTGTAATCAATCCACTGAACAATGAAGAAGTGCCAATTTTTGTGGTCGATTATGTATTAATTAACTATGGTACGGGATCTGTAATGGGTGTTCCTGCTCATGACCAAAGGGATTTTGAATTCGCAAAAAAATATGACATACCAATTAGGATAGTGATCACTCCAGAAGATAAGCTTCTTGATTATAAAAAAATGAAAGAGGCTTATGTAGAAGATGGAATTTTAATTAATTCTGGCCAATTTAATGGTTTAAAAAGCATAGAAGCTATAGAAAAAATTTCTGATTTCATAGACAAAAATAACTTTGGAAAGAGGGCTGTAAACTATAAGCTTAGAGACTGGCTTATATCTAGGCAGAGATATTGGGGCACTCCTATACCTATTATTTACTGTGATAAATGCGGCATAGTTCCTGTGCCTGAAAAAGATTTGCCTGTTTTATTGCCTCAGAAAGTTGAATTTACAGGCAAAGGAAATCCATTAAATATCGAGAGTTTTACTAAAGTAAAATGTCCTAATTGTGGCTCTATTGCAAGAAGAGAAACAGACACAATGGATACTTTTGTGGATTCTTCTTGGTATTTCTTAAGATACTGCAGCCCAAAATATGACAATGGTCCATTTGAGAAAAATGCAGTAAGATACTGGATGCCTGTAGACACATATATAGGTGGAATAGAGCATGCTATTTTGCACTTGCTTTATTCAAGATTCTTTACTAAGGTACTTAAAGACATGAAAATGCTTGACTTCGATGAGCCATTCATGCAGTTATTTACCCATGGGATGGTGCTAAAAGAAGGAGAGGTAATGTCAAAATCAAAAGGAAATGTAGTTGAGCCTGAAGAGATGTATGAAAAATATGGAATAGACACGTTAAGAACATTCATGTTGTTTGGGGCCAATCCTGAAAAGGATCTTGAATGGAGCGATGAAGGCATTAACGGTATCGGAAAATTTTTAAACAGGATTATTGAACTAACTGAATTTTCTCAAACTAATACTGCAAAAATAAAAGACCATTACTTAGTCTCAAAAATGCACTCTACAATAAAAAAAGTCACTAATAATCTTGAAAACTTTGAATTTAACAGTGCTTTAGTGTCATTATTTGAGTATACCGAATACCTAAAAAAGAATCAGAATCTAGTTTCTAAGGAAACCTATAAAAAAGCTATTGAACCATTGCTGTTGATGATTGCTCCATATGCCCCACATATAGCAGAAGAACGATGGGAGAAATTTGGAAATAAGCCATTTATCTCTATAGCTTCATGGCCAAAATATGATGAACATAATATAAACCCTAACTTTGAGGCTATAGAAGGGATGATTGAAAGAATAAGTTACGATATAAATTCTGTAATCAATCTGACTAAGATAAAGCCAACTAAAATAACTTTATTTGTTGCAGAGAAATGGAAGTACAATTTCTTCAGCCATTTTAAAAGGGAGCTTGAAAAAACTAGAAATGTATCAGATTTAATTAAAAACACAATAAAATATGGCAATGAAAAGGAAATACCAAGGTTAATTAACATGATACTAAAAGATCCTTCAAAAATGCCTATGGCAATTCTTGATGAAAAATTAGAATTTGATATATTCAATCAGGAAAAGCAATCTATAGCTAACAAATTCAAAGCAGAAGTAGAGGTGCTTAAAGCTTCTGATTCAAATGAAGCAAAAGCAAAACAAGCACTTCCAGGCAAACCTGCCATATTAATAAGATGAAAAATTTTGTAAAATACTGGGTTCCTGTTTATTTGATGGCATTCATAATATTATATTTCTCTTCATTAAGCAATCCTCCAGAACCATTTATGATAAAAACACCTGATTTTTTTAAGCATTTTGCAGAGTATTTTGTTTTTAGTTTTTTTGTGTTTAGGGCTTTTAAAAACACTAGGAAATTTAATTCAGGTCATATTTTGTATACTATTGTTTTTATAACATTATTTGCCATATCCGACGAAGTATTCCAGTCATTTACAGCTGGCAGGAGCTCTAGCTTAGCAGATGTTATTGTGAATGTTTTTTCATCCTTGGTTTTTGTATCTTTAAAAAGTCTATAGCTTCAATCTGGGTTGAAGTTATAGATATCTTCTTAAATACTGAATAATCGATATAAACTATGATAAAATTCAAAGCATTAGTAGCAATGGCGCTAGCAATACTAATGGTAGCTGCTATTTTTGTCAAGGCAATTCCGCCATCTCCAGTAGGTGAAATATATAAACTAGTATTAAAAGACTCTTATTATTTTTATGGTACAAGCGGTTGCTCAAAATTCTTTATGGTATTGGCAAATGACGGCACTGCGTTAGGAACAGCTAAACCAAATCAATTTTGCACCTTGGCTGAAGTAGAACTAGAAGTAAAACCAGGGGAAACCAAAGTTATTGGAACATGGGACCAGGTTGTTTATGGCTGTGAGGCTGACGAAGTATGCATAGGACATAATGTGGCTCCTGGAACTTATGTAATAAAAGCAGAATTTTCAGATAAACCAGGAAATGTTGGATCTAAGTTTACGATTACTAAGAGTATAGGCATAGTAAGTAATAATAATGTTTATGAAGAAAACATCCTCATTGTATTTTGGAATTGGCTAATGAGTTTATTTAAATAAAAATGGCTGAAGAAGAAACATTTATTTTAGTATCTTTAGATGAACAAAAATCTAAAGAGTTAGCACAAGTTATTAGTAATGACACCAGCAGAAAAATATTGGATTATTTAGGCAAAAGTGAAGCTACTGAATCAGAGCTTTCAAAAAATCTTAACATGCCGCTCTCTACTGTACATTATAATGTACAGCAACTTCTAAAAGCGGGTTTAGTAGAGTCAAAAGAGTTTATTTATAGCGACAAAGGCAAGGAGGTAAATATTTATACTGTGGCAAAAAAACTTATAGTAATAACACCCACTAAACAAAGTAATGTAAAAGAGATTCTAAAGAATTTGATACCAATCACATTAATAAGCCTCGGGGCAGCCTTTGTGATACAAATAGTTTCTAGTAACTTTAGTAAAAATCTAATTTCTGATGCTAAAACAACAATAACCCAACAGGCTGAAACTAGTGCAGAGGCTGGAGTAGCAGCTACTATTCCTACTATGGCACAAAATATTTTAACTCCAAATTATGGGTTGTGGTTTTTCTTTGGGGCGTTATTTGTGATTATAGTTTATTTTTTCTACATAATACTAAAAAAACGTAAAAAGTAGCAAGAATTTACAAAAAATTTAAATATAAAGTTATATTTTTAATTTGGTTATGATTAAGTTCTTTACAGATATTGAAGATTTTAAAAAAGAGATTAGGACTCTAAATCTGGATGCTAATCTAGAAACTGTAACCAATATAGACTTTACTTTCTTTGAGCATAATGAATATTATACCTTAATTTATGTTCCAGATTATGACATATTTAATCCAGAAAACATACTATTAGTGGCAAAGAAGAACGTTTATGTCTACAGTAATAAAAAATTCAATAATTATGAGAAGAATTTCAAAGAAGTACTGAAGAAGCCTTTGGGGGAGAGCACTGCAATAATACTTTTGCTCTTAAAAAATATATTAAAAAATTATTCACAAGAATTTGAAAAGGTGAGGCAAGAGCTAAATTCGCTAGACGTTGACCCAATCTTGGAAAAGGTAGAGGAATCTGGAAGGGCATTGAGGAGATTAACAGACAGATTTGAGGAATTATTGCAGTTGATAATTGTGCTTAAAGAGCGCGACATAAAAGAGTTTAATACATCTTACATAAATTTTGATTATGATATGCTAAATGCTGAGGCCAGATACTGGCTCGAGAGATGCAGGAGTCACGTATACAGGATTTCTTCATTAAGAACAAAATATGAAATGAAATCCAATCGTGAGCTAAGTGCAACAATCACAAGGTTAACTGTGATAATGACATTCTTGAGCATAGTGAGTATTATTGTTTCTGTACCCGGGACTATTGGGGCAGTATTTGGAATTCCTGCATTGTCTGATGAGTATTTTAAGCCACATACACGGACTTTGGTGCTAACCTTAATTGTGGCTACATTATTAACTGTGATACTTGGCTACATTTACTGGAAATCGCTAAAATTAGTGCATAAATAATCATTTTACTATGGCCTTTATTCTTCTTATGCCTGCCGCTACTCCTTCATCTTTTACTATCTTAAACTTTCCTAGCTCCTTTGTATTTGAAACATGTGGACCGGTGCATATCTCCCTAGAGACTATTTCTTTATTTTTTGCAGAAATAGTATACACAGAAACTACTGATGGGTATTTGTGACCAAATTCAGCCTGTGCACCAGAATTTAGGGCTTTTTCTATAGGCATTTCATCTCTTTTCATGTCTAAGGCTTTATTTATTTTGTCATTCACCCATTCTTCAACTTTTTTTATTTCTTCTTCTGTAAGCTTTCTAGGGAAGTTAAAGTCAAATCTTAATCTTTCTGGAGTAATGTTCGAGCCTCTTTGTTTTATATCCTTGCTTAATACTTTTCTTAATGCCTCATTTAATAGATGGGTTGCTGTATGAAGCCTTTTAGTCATCTCACTATTATCAGCAAGTCCTGATTTAAAGATATCGGCAGAAGCTGTTCTGCTAAGTTCTTGGTGTTTCTTAAATTCTATTTCAAATTGTTTATTATCTACCTTAACTTTGTTTTCCTTGGCTAGTTCTTCAATCATTTCTAAGGGAAATCCATGGCTTTAGAATAGTAAGAAAGCATCTTTTCCAGAAATTTTTTTATGTGTTTTTATCATTTTATTAAACTCTTTAATACCAGAATATAATGTTCTTAGGAATTTTTGCTCTTCTTTTTCAAGTTCGCCTAATATTATTTTTTTGTTTTCCTCTAATTCTTTATAATCTGGATAAATAGAAATAACTACTCCTGCAACATCTTCTGTAAACTCTTTTTCTATGCCAATAAGCCTTCCATGCCTTATGGATCTTCTTATTAATCTTCTTAATACATAACCTCTTCCTACATTAGAAGGAATTACACCATCTGACAAAATAAATGTAGCTGCTTTTAGATGGTCTGCTAAAATCCTTATAGATTCTGTTTCTTTTTTGCTTTTACCATATTCTTTACCAGAAAGTTCCTCTATTTTTTTTATTATTGGAAAAAATACATGGGTATCATACACAGAATCTTTACCTTGTAATACTGCAAGAGTCCTTTCTACGCCCATTCCTGTATCTACATTTTTTTGTTTTAACTTTTCTAAGGTTCCTTCTTTAGTTTTGTTGTATTCAATAAAAACCCCTGCATTCCATATTTCGGCCCATTTTTTATTTGCAGATGGATTTCCTTTCGGTATGTCTCTGCCTGTGTAATAGTAAACTTCGGTGTCAGGACCACATGGACCTATTAATCCAGCTGGGCCCCACCAATTGTCTTCTTTGCCTAGAAAGAATATCTTTGTTTTTGGAATTCCTAAAGAATGCCAGATTTTTGCAGATTCCTCATCCTTTGGAGCATCTTTATCTCCTTCAAAGCAAGTAACAGCTAGTTTATTTACAGAAATTTTTAGTTCTTTTGTAAGAAACTCAAATGCCATTTCTAGAGCTTCTTTCTTGAAATAATCCCCAAGGCTCCATTGTCCTAGCATTTCAAAAAAGGTAAGATGAAATCCATCTGTTCCAACTAAATTTATGTCACCGGTTCTGAGGCATTTCTGAACATTGCAGAGTCTTTTTCCTAGAGGATGAGGCTGTCCTAGAATATATGAAATAAGAGGATGCATGCCTGCAGTCGTAAACAAAACAGTGGGGTCATTTTCTGGGACTAATGACGCATTCGGAATTTCCTTATGGCCCCTTCTTTTAAAAAAATCTATATAAGTCCTTATAAGCTCTTCCCTGGTCTGGATATTTTTCATAAACTTGATAGCTAGTGTAAATTTAAAAATTTAACTAAAAAATGTTCTGTAAACTTAACTTTAGGTTTAGAAACTTTTTAATACTTTCTTTATGCATAATCAACAAAATGTTAAAGGATGTAATTATATTGCCATACCATAAAAGAAGTGTTGAGAACTAAACATCAAGATTTCTCAATCTTTGTTGTATTTCCCTTAATTCTTCATCAAGCCTTTCCACTTCAGAAAGATGATGTTTATGTTCTTCTACTGAAGGGCTTTTTCCCATTTCTATTTTCTGCACGATTTGTTGCTGTCTCATTTGCATCTTTCTTTGCTCTGCAATTTTTACTTTTTTAATGTCTTCTTGTACTTTGCTTATAACAGGCAAATCTCTATTTCTTAATTTTTTTGACAAAAATTCAATATCCTTGTATATTTTATTGAAATCAGAGTATGTTTCGTGTCTGAGATGTAGCAGGCCTTTAAATGCTTCATACCTTTTTAATAGCTGTGTTGCTTCAATAGCTGTCTTGAGAACTTCTTTTCTTAGTTCTAATGGATAGTCTACTTTAAAGTACATCACAGATTTTTCTTCATGATGATGTTTTTCAGCCTTATGAGTTTTTTTTACAGAATTTTTTGAATTGGCCATTTTATGTATTTTCAAAAAGTTGCTTGTCTATGATAAGCAATTTCTCTTTTACAGAAGCCAAATCTCTCTTCCATTCTTCTAATTGACGCTCTTCTTCTGCCCTTATTTTGTTGAGCTCATCAAGAATTCTATCAGCTTCTTTTAATTTTGATTTTATCTTGTCTAGGGTGTAGATTGCTTCTTCATAATCATCAATCTTAACAAAAAGTGGTTTGTCCTCATGAAATATATGCCTATCATCTTGGCTTTGCATTCCAGAAAATGGTCTAGACTCCATCATATCTGGCATTGGTGGCATTGGGCTTATTCTTTGTTGGAAGCCCATCTGTCTAGGGCTTATATCTTCGGATCGCGACTGTGCTAAAGGCCTGTCTAATAAAGATTCATAGCTATTTTCTTTTTCAGAAGATTTAAACTCTTCACTAGACATAGCAGAAGGTTCTTTGAAAGGATTATCGTCTTCTTGGTAAGCAGGAAACTCTGGAAATCTTAAATCTGGAGCAAAAGTGCTTGGAAAATCCGGAAAATCCTTAAGCGATTCTTTTTCATTTGATTTTTTCTTCCTAAAAAGAGCCATTCATCTCCCCCCTTTAAACGAATTAGTATTATCCAGTTATTAAAACTTTTCTTGTTATTATAATGTGGTAAACTGTAGTTAAACCAACCTAAATCAAAAAATATATAAATTCTAGTATTTAAAATTACTATACTACAAGAGCATAAAGAGCAAGTTGAGGATTTGTGCAAAAATGACTGTAAATGAATCTTTAATAGAAGACCTTCTTAAAGAAATAGCTGGTTCTGATACTATACCATTAGTAATCTATCTCAGAAGCAAGATAAATGTGTCTGAATTCAAGATAGCAGAAAAACTAGATATTAATGTAAACCAAGTAAGAAACATGCTCTATCGTCTTGGACACTATAATTTAGTATCATCAATAAGAAAGAAAGACAAAAAAAAGGGATGGTACATTTATTATTGGACATTTCATGACAATGAAGCAAAATCATTGGTTATAACTTTCAAAAAAAGAAAAGTAGAGAGTCTTAAAAACTTGCTAGAAGAGGAATCACAAATGAGCTATTTTACTTGTCCAAGCAATCATGTGACAATGGCCTTTGAAGATGCGATGGAGCATAATTTCAAGTGCAGAGAATGTGGAAAATTGCTCAAGGAAGAAGATAAAAAGAGAAAGCTAGAAAGCATAAGAAGACAAATCAGAGAATTGGAAGCGTCGTGAACTATCATAACCTAATAAGATTTAGGACCTGTACTTCTTGGAGACGAAGTTAAATTCTTTATTAAACACCTCATTTTTGGGAATTTCTAGAAATCTAGAATATAAGTTTATACAAATTAAAGAAAACTTGGAAACCATCAAAAGGTGGAATTGGGAGCATATTAAAAAAGAACAATATCATATTAATTTGCTTAGTTAATGTAAGTGCTAGCACAGTTCTACTTTTCATATTCTTTTTTGTGCTTAATATATACCATGATCGAAGCCATAATAAAAAATTAACAAAAGGCCCTGCAAAAGCTACAAGCAAGGATTCAAGCACTGAAGGATTTCCACTTATCTGAACATAGCCAGGAGCTAGTATTAAGAATGGAGAGCTAATCAACTTTAGCATCACCCCAAGCCCTAGGCCAAACCAAAATACCTTAAACACTGCAGTTAAACCAAAAAAAAGTGCCAAAAATTTGTGTCCAAGCTCATGCAATATAATTCCGGGAGCAGCTACTAACATTGTAAACTTCAATTCATCCCAATCAAAAAATTTTTTTTGGTATTTTGCTAGCAATTCGTCTTCAGAAGGAATTCTTTTAGCTTGCGGGATATAGCTAGTAAAAATATATCCCACTACAAAGGTGGTAATAATTAAGTAGATTATTTCCAAAAGGCTTATGAGTGGCATATTAATAACTCAAAATATGGATTTAAAAATATTTCTAATAAAAAGGCTCAACACAAAAAAGCTCGAAAAAACGAAAAAACAAAATAAAAAAGAATAATTAAAACCTACTTGCTTTTTAAATCAGAAAATCCTAGAAGCAACACAACCAAGCCTATTAAAATTACTAGCCCTGGTATATTGCCAAATATCAATTTTAGCATAACCATAAACTGCTTTCCAAAAAATCCATTCAACCAATTTGAGAAATATGCATACAATCCAACTAATATCAACAACAACCCTATAATAACCTTCATTGCACCGTTCATTTTTGACCCCCCATTTTATTGCTATCTTTTATTTCTTTATCAATCATATTATTTTCCATATTAAGTGTTAGAAAAGTTTATAAATATTCTGCTTTAGCAGCAGAAAGATTTTTAGAGCGACAGGTTTATATATTAGTTATACATATGTATAATTTAAATGATACTATGGCAACCGAAATTACATTAAAAAAATGGGGGAATTCTATAGCAGCAATTTTACCAAAGGAATTAATCAGGAGAGAAGGGCTCAAAGAAAACGAAAAAATAAAAATTGATATAGTAAAAGTAGGCAATCTAGATAATATATTTGGTTCTCTAAAAACGAAAATAACTGGCCAAGAATTTAAAAATATGGTGAGAAAAGGTTGGAAATAACTACTTATTTTTATGATACATATGCGTTTTTTGAAATAATAAAGGGTAATAGAAATTATAACAAATTCTCTAGCGGTGTAGCTATTGTTACCACAAGACTTAATCTTATGGAGTTATATTATGGTTTATTAGTAAAATTTAATAAAAATATCGCTGATAAATATTATGACGAACTATTAAAATATATAATAGACATCGATGATGAAACAATAAAACAAGCAATGGTATTTAGAGTTCTACATAAAATAAAAAATTTATCTTATGTTGATTGTGTAGGTTACATAATAGCTAAGCAAAGGAATATAAAATTCCTAACAGGAGACAAAGAATTCAAAGATTTAGACAATATAGAGTTTGTTAAGTAAACTTAATTTTTGTAAAACTTTTTCTAACTAATTTTAGAAAAATTTATAAAGATTCACTTTTCAAGCCCTTTCATGACATTTTATAGCAGATTAAAAGATTTTTATACAAGTAATGAAGCTAGAAAAATCTATCAACAAAATGCTATTTTATGGAGACAGGAACCTACTATAGTAAAACTTGAGTATCCTACTAGGCTGGATAAAGCTAGAAGTCTTGGTTATAAAGCAAAGCAAGGAATTGTAGTTGTTAGAGTCAGGCTTAGAAAGTCAAAAAGGTTAAGGCCGACAATAAGGAAAGGACGCCGTTCAAAGCATAGAAGAAGAAAAAAAGTAATAAACAAAAATTTCAGATTAATAGCAGAAGAGAGGGTAGCAAGAAAATACACTAATATGGAGGTATTAAACTCTTATTATGTGTTTGAAGATGGCAAGTACAAATGGTTTGAAATTATTTTAGTGGATAAAAATCATCCTTCTATTAAAGCTGATAAAACTATTAATTGGATAACTAAACCACAGCACACTAGAAGAGTGTTTAGAGGTTTAACATCCGCTGGAAAAAAATCACGTGGCTTATTAGGCAAGGGAAAGGGCAGAGAAAAAATCAGGCCTAGTTTAGCATCCAATTTAAGAAGGGCACATTAATTTTATTTATTATTTTTCGGATAATTTTAGGACAAAATTAACTTTTCGGACTGTGTTTTTTTTGTGCAATAGATTTATAAATATAAACATAAAAAATTTTCTTAATGATCCCAAAAAATAAGATAAAAGAAATAAGAAATTATCTTGACAAATCTGAAAATCCGATGTTCTTTTTTGATGATGATGCTGATGGCAGCTGTTCTTATATTTTATTTAAGAAATACTGTAATAGAGGAAGAGGCATAATACTAAAATCCTTGCCTATACTGGACTTAAAGTTATTTCACAAGGTTGAATCATATTCGCCAGATGTTATATTTGTTCTTGACATAGCTGTCTTAGAACAAGAATTTATAGACGAATGCAACGTGCCAGTAATTTGGATAGACCATCACCCAGTTATAAAGAGAAAGGGTGTGCATTATTACAATCCATTAATATGGAGCGATAAAGAACAAACCTCAACAACTGCATGCTGCTATAGCGTTACAAAGCAAGATTTATGGATGGCAACCTTGGGGGCTATAGCTGACTGGACTCTCCCTGAATATGCTAGAGAATTCTCAAAAAAATATCCTGAACTCCTTCCAAAAAACATCAGAACACCACCAGAAGCAATTTTCGAAACTAAACTGGGATTCCTTATAAAAATTCTATTATTCAATCTGAAAGGCAAAACAACCAATGCCATGAAATCCTTAGAATTATTCACTAAAATTAATGACCCTTATGAAATACTGAATAAAACTACAAAAGAAGGCAACGAGGTTTATAAAAATGCTGAAAAATACTTAAACCGATATAATAAGATCTTGGAAAGTGCAGAATCCCATTATAATCCGAAAGATAGATTGCTGTTGTTTGTTTATCCTGATAGGAAGATTTCTTTCACTTCAGAGCTTTCAAATGAATTATTATATAAATATCCTAATAATGCGATTGTTGTAGGCCGTGAGAAAGGAGATGAAATAAAATTAAGCTTCAGAAGCAGTAAATTTTCAATACTAGACAAAGTAAAAAACGCAAGTAAAAACCTTCATTGCCATTTTGGTGGGCATGAGCATGCATGTGGTGGAGCCATAAAGAGCTATGATTTTGATATATTCTTAAAAAATCTAAGAAGTGAACTCAAATAAAAAAAGCCAAACAGCTTTGCACTAAAAGTAGTCCTACAAGGACTTTATAGTGCTTATCGCTTCTTGAGCGATTTTAGGGCTTAAGCCAGTAGCCCGGTCTTTAGACATATAGTCTAGAGACATCTTCAAGATATTCCTTGAAGCATTATAGTCTGCATTTATTGAATAATTGCAGTTATTGCATTTGAACAATCCCTGATTTATTCTCTTGCCTTCTTTATTGCATTTGCTGCATATCTTTGAGGTGTTGTATTCTTTAAGTTTTATTACTTTAATTCCGTTTATAGCAGCTTTATATTCTATAAACTTGCTCAGTTTATGGTAAGGCATGTTTCCAAGTGTTCTGTTTATTCTTTTTCCTCTTAATTTTTTTCTTATCCCCTTTAAATTTCCTATTACTACTAATGACTTATTCTTTGCTGCATCACTTACTATCGAATTTGCTATCTTATGTAATTCTTGTTCTATGATTCTTTTCTCTTTGTTGCTTATTTCTTTTATTTTATTTAATAATTTCTTGTTTCCGAGTCTTTTTCTTAAATAGCTGTAGTGCCTTCTTATGCCTTTTATATTTCTTCCATAGAACACTGGCTTTAAATAGCAAGAGTTACAAACTGTTGCTATATTTTTATAGCCAATATCTATGGAAGTAATGCTATGATATTTAATTTCAGGAACTTTATATTGGAATATTAATCTTAATTCATAGTTTCCTTTCTTGTTTTTTATTAATAAGCTGTCTTTTAAGTTTTTAATGTCAAGTAATTCTTTATGTGGCTTGATTGGAAGCCATATTCCTATGCCTTTTCTTTTTCTTACACTAATCTTAATCCAGTAT
>JACPNH010000016.1 GCA_016185565.1 Candidatus Woesearchaeota archaeon
AAAACATTTACTCAGGGTAGTAGTCAGCATAATTTAGAGTGGTTTCATCATAGAGTTAGGAGATATTTAAGGCATACCCATAATCGTTATGACTGGCAGAATGTTTGGGATTTGATGGTTTTTAAATATCCTGATCAGGGATGGAAATTAATTGTTAATGAAAAATTTGATAATAGGCAGAAGCTACATAAATTTATAGAGTTTGTTTCTAATGAGCCTTATATAACTTGTGCTATTCTTGGTGATCAAAGGCAGGGTAAAGATGTTACTATTTGTTCTGTTTTTGAGTTTATGATTGCTTATAATAAATTACAAGAATTTCCTAAAAAATTAAGGTTTGTTACATTAGGTAATATGAAAAATCCTCCTTTTGTTGATCCTAATGATATGTATTACTCTTTTGAGAAAATTCCATCAGGTTCTAAGAACGAAGAAGTTATTATTTATTGTTCTGAGTTAGATACTTTCTTATCTCAAAGAGAAACTCAGTCAGAACAGAATAAAAGTTTTAATGTTCTTGCTAATACATTTGCACAAAATCATCAGAAACTTTTTGGTTGTTGTAAGTTAGCTTCTCAAGTTGATGTCGCTTTTTGGCGTAATTGTAATTGTAAAATTTTTAAATATATTACGCCTTCTAAACTTTTAGTTCCTGGATTAGAAAGGGAGTCTATGTTGACAGAGTTGGCTATGATCATGCTTCCTAAAGATAGGATTGATAAGTCTGTTTCTTTGTTTGATTTTGATAATAATTTATTAACTATAAGAACAGGTATGCCTAATTGGTATAATCTTGAATATTCTGAGCAGTACTCAGCTAGTTATGGTAATAAGGAAAAAGCTTTAGAGTTTGCTTCTGTTTTATTGGAAAATAATACAAATCTTTTTTCAATTAAGACAGCGTTAGCTCAGAAGTTTAGGGTTCAAATTTCAATTCAAGAGTTAGCTGAATATTTTAATTTGGAATTATCTTCAAGAAAAATCTCTAAATATGGTGGTTAGTTAGTTGTGAAGAGACAGTAAAAATTTAGTCTTGATAAAATATTATTATGTTTATCCTAAAAGTTGGTGTCAATTTTGGTGTCAAATTTGTCGCCAAACCTTTATAAATAACTTATGTTATTAAAAACTATGAAGTGCTGGTGCAAACTAGCCTTCAATTATAATAAAAAAAAGTCGTACGGACTTAAAGCGTAGGAGATCATCACATGCCAATCGCAGAAGCATTAAAAAACTTTTTCTCTAACCCTTGGGTTTGGGGAATATTGTTAGCCGTAGCATTAATATCTTACGGTACTATAAAAAAATTCTTTAGGAAAGTTCCTTTGTTGAATAACAGGACGACTACTATTTGGGTAGCTGTTATTGGAATAGTTTTAACTACTGGTTTAGTTGGTAGTTTAGGTGTTAGTAGTTTATCTTCTAAACCCGCGGCAGTTGGTTTTGCAGTAACAGATCTGCAATTTACAACAGGGCCTAATGGTTTCTGTACGACTGCGACTGATTCTAATGTTGATGATTTAGTCAATGTTAGGTGTAATGGTACTCAGTTGTCGGAATCTTCTGGTAATTGGGAATTGAATAATACCATAATTACTGTTACAAGAACTGGAAGTTTAGAGCCTATGAGTTGTACTGTTAGGGCTTCAACGCAAAGAAATTATGGTTCAGAAAGAACTCCTGGTGACGGTTTAACATATACTGTTTTAGAAACTACTACTTTGGGTGAGTTAGAAGCTTATTTGAGTGATGGTAGTGCTGCAAGTTCATCAAGTCCTAAGGAAACTACATCCTTGACTTTTGCTGATGGTGTAGCTACAAGAACTCTTGGTGTAAACTTAGAAGTTGCTAACAAAAGTATGTCTGTTCTAAACCAATATAGTTACAAAGATGTAATTCTTGATACGTGTGGTAAGTTTGCTACATTCAGGATTCAATACATGACTGCATAAGCAGTCTTTTTTCTTTTTTTAGGAAATGTAGGGGGTCTTGACTATGAAAAAAACTTTAATTTCAATTACTTTAGTTAGTTTGCTTTTAGTAAGTTTTGTTAGTGCCCTTACATTAACAGAATTTCTAAATAATTTTTTTGGTATAGCTTCTTTATCTCAAATTCCTGGTAGTTGCATTTCAACTTCTAATTTTGTTGGTAATAAGGATGGTTCATTAATTACAAAATCGAGTTCAGGTGATTTTTGCTTTTATGATATTAGTTCTGCTGGCGGTTATTGCAAATATAATTATGCTTCTGTAACCAGTACAACTGGTCAATCTAAATGTGCTGGGCAGATTATAACAGTTCCTACTTCTTCTTCGGGTTCATGCCCTATTGATTCTGTAAAATGCAATGGTGAACGTGGTAGGTTATCTTGTGATGGTTCAAGTTATTCTATTAAATTACAAGATTGCCCTAGTGGTTATCAATGTGTTTCTGCAAGTGCAGGTTCTCCAAGTTGTAAAATTTTATCTTCTACAAACACTTGTATTAAAGATTCTGAGTGTAGTTGGTTGTTAGGTCAGGTTTGTGATTTATCTTCTAAAACCTGTATAAAAAAACCTGCAAATTGCCCTGATGGTAAGATTCAAAATAATGAAAATTGTATGTGTGAGGGTATTTTAGTTCATGCTGGTTATTGTTTTGGCAATAAATTAATTTCTGCACCTGTTTATGATAATCCTAATGCTGGAGATAGTCCTTGTAAAAAACTTGGTTTTTATTGTTCTGGTAATCTTCAATGTATGGATGCTGAAATTATTAAAGATTGTTCACCAATGATTTGTGATCAGGGTGTTGGTGGTATGCTTTGTGGTGATAAAAATCCTAATTACAATGATCTTAATGGTTGTTTAAATTTTTGTTCTCAGAAGTGGGATGATTCTATACTGAATAAAATTTCTTTTAAAACTATTGGAAATGGTTGTGAGGATGCTTGTTATGAGAAACTGGGTACTACTTGGGACAAAATAATTCATTGGATAAAAAGTAATTGGATAATAGTTTTGATTTTAATTTTGTTTGTTCCTTTGGCTCATGTTACTATTAAAAAATATTTAAAGATTTAGGGGGTAATAACTATCAAAAAAAACTTTAATTTTGGAGTTGGTAAAATATTTGGTATATCATTTGGTTTAGTTATTATGCTTTTTCAGTTATGGTTATTATTCAACATAGAAACTTACTTTCCGAAAGAACAGTATGATTTTTGGTTTAGAGTTTTAATTTCTTATATTGGTTTACAAGCATTAATTTTTGCTTTGCCTGATGCTAGAAGTAAATTATTTAATTTATCTTTTTTCAAAAATGTACCTAGATTTATTGCTTATTTATTTGGTGCTATAATATTCTTTACTTTCATTTTAGTCAAGTTTGACCCCCTAGGAACCACTGGCTTTAAATTGTTAGCCGGTGTTCCCTTGACTATTTTATTTATTCATGCTTTTGTGTTTGCAACATCAGAAGAAACATTTTTTAGAGGTTTCTTGAATGATAAAATAGGTATAATTTGGTCATCTGTTTTATTTGGAGTTTTCCATTATACTGTTTGGTTAGGTTCTTGGATTGCTGTATTTGGCGGTGCTTTGTTAGGTTTGTTTTTTTCTTATATTCATTATAGATTTTCAGCTAATAAAAACGATCAAGTTCCTGAGATAGCGGTTCATACAGGATATAATGCTGTTAAGTTAGGGATGTTTGCTCTGAAAGGAGTTTTACAATGATTACCTCTTTTCTAAGAAGGGTTTTGTTGTTATTTCCCTTCTTATTCTTTTTAGTGCTTCCTTTAGCTAGTGCTAAATGTGAAACTTATCATTATAATTGGGGTAATTGTGATTCTACTCCTCAAGTTTGTTCAGAAGTTCAAGGTGCTTGTGATTCTAATAAGCCCTGTGTCTTAGAATATACTTGTAAAGATTTGGCTTATAATTATAAATTTACAAATACAAAGGCTAGCATTTTGTATGGTAACCATGAATTTGAATGCAACGAAAATGGTTGTGACGGTCAGCAGATTTCTTTATCAGGTAGTATTCCTGTTCCTGCAAATAATCAGGTTGTAAAAATTGCTTGTTGGTCTAGGATGGATAAGAGTTCTTGTTTTTCTTGGGCTTATAAATCCCAAGTTTATGATTTAAACTGGGTTCAACCTATTACTACAACAATTCCTCAAATAAATGATCCTTCTCAAACTAACTTTAACATCCCAGAAACTAACCAAGAAAAAAAAGTTGAAAAATCTTTTTTTGATAGTCTTATTGATTTAATCAGAAGTTTCTTTAATTCTTTATTTGGCAATACAGGTTCTTTAGCTGGTAAACAATCTGGTGGTGGTGGTTCAAAATGAAATTAATATATTTATTTTTATTTTTGTTAGTTTTTCCTTTAGCTTTTGCTTTAACAGAGAGAGGTTCGGATTTTGAAAAAACCTGTGATGGTAATTCTTGTACTTTATTACTTTCTTCTACTCCGAAATATGTTTATGAAGATTTTGTTTGGAAGTCTTTAGAAGAAGCTAAGAGTCTTAAAAATAGTAATTTTTATATTTCTTATTTAGAAAAAGATCCTAAGCTTCTTGTTCAAGTGGATACTTTTAATTATTCTTCGATAACTTTGTCTTTGAAAGTAGATCAGTTTTACCAATCTGTTCTTTTGCCTATTACTGTATGGGTGCCTGACAAAACAAAAACAACCAAAACAGGTAATTTTAAATTGGATTATACAAAAATTAAAGAGATTTCTGTTGGTACTGATGATTCCTCAAAATCTTTTACTTCTACTGTTTCTTTTAGTCTTGATTCTATTCTGGAATTTGGTTTTAGTTCTACAACAATTGAGATAAAGTCTAATTCTAGTAATTGGCAGGATAAGTTTTGTGGTTTGCCTCCTTCTAATACTTGTTATGATTCTACTTATTCAGGGTGTACTACTTGTGATAAAGTTTCCAGTAAAAATAATACTTTTTTCTATTTTAATTATTCTAATATACCTGATTTAAGGTTGTCGGATACAGTAATAGATAGTGCTATTGCTTCTATGAGAGGTAATGATAATGTTGCGCCTAAGTTTGTTAATCTTACGAGGGTTACTTCTACTTGGAGTGAAACAGATCAAACTATTCCTACCTTTGTTACTTGGAATTACTATGAAGCCTTGCCTTTAAATAGTGCTTCTACTTGGAATAATTGGACTATAACTAATCTTGTTCAGGAATGGGTTAATCAAACGTATGTTAATTTTGGTTTTAAAATTAATAAAACAAGTAATGTTGATGGTCAACAATATATTGATTCTCGTGAGTCGGCTACAGGACCATATGTTACTATTACTTATACTTTGGGTACTACATCTACTACAACTGTTGCAGTAACAACTACAACTTCAACTACATCTAGTAGTACAACCTTACCAAAAGGTTATTACCCATTGCGTTTAACCAATTCTTCGGGTTCTTTTATAAATCAGAACATAACTTTGCTTGTAAGCCATTGGATTAATATAACTTCTAAATCTCCTTCCTTAGATCCAGCAGATGCTAATTTTACCTTGAATATAACTAATTCAACAAATTCACAGATTCTTTATAATATTTCAAAGTCTTTTTTAGAAAATTTTACTCTATTTCCATATATAGGCTTATTTAAAATAAATATTTCTTGGCCTGGAAATTTAACTTATTATGGTAATTCTACTAGCTTTTATGCTGATGTTTCTCCTATGTGCTATGCTTCTTTAGGTGAGTCATGCAGTATTTGTTCTTGTGCAGAAGGTTTATATTGTTCAGGATCTGTTTGTGCTCAATCACCTGGTAATTTCCCTCAGCAAGGTGCTGCTGCTTTTGTTTCTACTCCTGAAACTGTGTCTGGTACTGTTAATAATTTCTGGGTTTCTCTAGGATCTATTATT
This sequence comes from Candidatus Woesearchaeota archaeon, assembly GCA_016185565.1. Lineage (GTDB taxonomy): Archaea > Nanobdellota > Nanobdellia > SCGC-AAA011-G17 > JAGVZF01 > JACPNH01. The sequence continues at coordinate 5,900 of JACPNH010000016.1, forward strand.
AAAAAATATCCTTGGCATACTCTTGCTGTGATTATAATTTTTACTTGGACATCAGCCTTTAGTATTGGTCTTGGTAAACATAGGGGGGATTAAGTTATGAAGTTGTTAATCATACTTCTATTAGCTCTTACTATGATACCGTTTGTTTCAGCTTTAACAGAAAACAAGTTTTATATAGGTTATATCCCTTATTCCAATAATAATTATACTTTATCTTCTTTAGTAAATTCTCCTTTTTCAGTTTGGCTTCCTCAGGGATCCGGTACTTATTCAATAAGTTTAGCTACAATTAATCTAAGGGCTTTAGGTAATTGGTCTGGTTGGGGTGCTATCTATGATTATATTGGTGATCCTTTTTGTATTCAAGCCTTTACAACTAGAAATTATAATATCACTAATTATGTGTCTTATACAGAATTTGATCATCTAATAAATTCAAGTAATCATCTGAGGTTAAATTATACTTCTTTTAATTCTGATCTTCTCTCTCGTTCTAATAAAAGTCAAATTTCGGTTTTTAATGATACTTATATTTCTTATATTAATTCAACTAATAATTATACTGATGATGGTTTTTATTTGTTTAGTAATGCTTATGGTAATCTTTCTGAAATACAAATTACAGTTACTGATAGTGGTTGTAAACAACCTATCTATGCTTATTATTTAAATTCTTCATTTCCTTCTTTTTTAACATTGAATTCTAGTTATTATAATTATGTTAATTCAACTAATGAATTTAATAAAACCGAACTTGTGGATTTTACAGATCAGTTAAGGTCTTTTTATCAAGGTGTTAAAGGTGGTTATGAGGATCGTTTTTACTTCAACCTAACAGTAAAAGACTTATCTACTGTTGAATTATATGATCTGGATATTACTTACACTTTTGCAGGTGTTGGTTCTGCTAGTGGAATTATGGCTCAAATTGATCAGTTTTTTCAAGGTGGTATGATTACTAAAGTTCTTAGGGATTGGAATCCTGAAATTTATCCTCTACTTAAATCATCATGGAATCAAATGTTGCTTAATCTTAATTTTGATAATTTCTTTAATGTTGTTCGTTATTTTTTTCTTTATACATTTAGGCAACCAGCTACTTTAGTTAAGAACCCAGAGGTGGTGCAAAATGCCATTTGATAATATAGCTAATTTTTTTGCAAGGATATCAGGAGTTTTATTATTCTTATTGGGTTTATTTCTTACAGCTAAAGATACTTTTATAGAGAAGTTTTTTAGGTGGATTCATGTAGGTTTTATTTTGGATTTTATTTATAAATATAACAATTTCCTAGTTACTGGTCTAATCCTAATTATATTGTTAAGATGGATTAGAGATTGGCGTTATTTAGCTATTCTCGGTTTACTCATCTTTATTATAGTATCAAAATTAGGGTTAGGTAGTTAGAAGGGTAGGATTGGTAGGCTTCCAACCACCTCGTAGTCGTAAAGAGACAGTAAAAATTCTGTCTTGATAAGGTAGTATTAACATTAATCTTTCCCTTAGCTCGTTGCCCGTACGAAGCTAGGGCATAAGAGCTAGTCGGAGATCATCACAATGTTAAATCAGATTAATTCAACGAAAGAACGCGTTAGCGTTCCTTTAGTTCCTTATAGGAACAATAATGTACACTTGCTCTATCTTAAGGATGCTATACCTGATGATGAATATAGAAAAATAGAAGCTTGTGGTACTACTTTTACAGTTCTTAAATGCGATAATTCTAACTGTGGGCAGTATAATTTCCATCCTATAAGGTGCAAAAAGCCAGGTTGCTCTATCTGTGGACCTAAATTAAGGCGTAGGAACTTTGATAATTATATGAATATATTGAAAGAGTGTAAAGTAGCTAGATCTATCTATGATAGAGGGTTAAGGTTTGTTACCCTAACTATTAAAAATATGCCTACTATAGAGGAAGCCTATAAAAAAATAACATATTATACTTGGAAATTAGAGCGTTCTAAATGGTTTAAGGACCATATTTTTGGAGTTATTGGCTCTACTGATACGACTTATAATAATAAGACGAAAAAGTGGCACATTCATAGACATATGATTGTTGATAGTTCATATATAGCTATGAAGCATAAAGAAGGTCAGGACTCTAAGTTTGTTAAACTTTGGAAAAGAATAACTAAAGGTTCATGTTATGTTCATGTTCAAAGAATTAAAAGTTTGAAAGGTGCTTTGGATTATGTATTAAAAGATACTATTAAAATGCCTAGAGAGATGCCTAAACAAGCCTATAAGGAGTATTATTTATTTATTAAATATAAGAAAATCACCTTTAAAGCTAAAGAGTTTAGGTCTATTAAAATTATAAAATTAAAAAAAGTTACTAAGTGTATGTTCTGCAATTCAGATGTTCAGTTTAAAGCTGTTATTAATATTGCTCGTTATCTTGAATTGATACAGGATAGAGGTCCACCTGAAAAAATAGAGAATGAATTATTGAAAGATCAAGCTTGTTTGATAAGATGTTACGAAGAAAAAGAAAGTTGGTAGTATCTGCTAAGGAATTTGCAGAAGCAATAGGTATTCCTTATTTTGAATTTTATCCGAAGGCTTTATAAAGAAAGCGGAACTATATTTAGTTCTAGATGCCATCATTAAAAGAGCATTGTTTTAATAGTAGAAAGAGGACAGGTTATTCTTATTACAAACTACATAAATGGATGGATTCTCAAGAAAGTGGTCTAGGTGTTGATCACCGTAGGGAAAGACATGATTTGAGTTATATTCCTTCTGTTATTAAACTATTTGGTTCTAATCATGTTCAAGAGTTCTTATTTCATATATCAGAGGATTATTACAGTTCTGCTCTTAAATGGAACAAAAGGCAAAAAAAGGTTTTCTGGAAGAAAATCTTTTAATTTTTATTAAGTTTTTCTCTCATATATTCTAAGTAGTTTTTATCAGTATGCACATAGACTTTAGAACTAGAAAGGTGCGAATGTCCGGCAGTATTGGCTACTAAAAATATGTCTTTAGTTTCATTGTAGATCTGCGAAAGTCTAGTATGTCTTAATGTATATGCTCTATATGGTGGAACTGTTGAGTTAATAGCAGGTTTCCAAAGTCCAGCAGGTTTTAAGATTTTTTCTCTAAAGATATGCTTTAATCTTCCAGTTGAGATATGTGGGTTTTCTAGACTTGGAAAAAGATATTGAGATCCTTTCCAAAATCTAAATCTATCAAACGCAAAAAAATCTTTAAGATAAGGTAATATTTGTTGAGGTATTGGTAAAATTCTATCTTTCTTTTGTTTGTTATTTTCTCCTCTTATCTTTACAGTTAAGTTTTCTAAATCAAAGTCATCAAATCTTAAACAACAAATTTCTTTGGGTCTTGCTGCCAAAAAATAAATGCAGGCAACAATAGATTTATCTCTATATCTCATAAATTCCCCCCAGTCATTCTTTAAGTAGTTTGTGCTGTTTTGTATAGTTTCAAAAACCTTGGTTAGATCTAAAGGTGAAAAAAACTCAGGTAATTTCTTAGTTTCTTCATATAAAAGCATTTGGTTGTTTGTCATAATGTATAAATACTGTATATGTGCTGTAAATAATTATTTCTGTGCTATAATCACTAGTTCTAAATCTATATACTCTAAAACAATAATATTTATATACTATTGCTCTATTCATACTGCATATAAGGAGTAAAAAATGGTTGAAGTTACCAAAAAAATAAACAAGCCAACGCATAGAATTTATTTACAAGAGCTTCAATCAAAGAAAGGTAGAAGTATAACTTTTAAGCTTAATAAAATAATTCCCTTGGATGATTTAAAGGGAAAAATTATAAATTGTATAGAGCATATTGAGGTGAGCAAAGCGTCCGTTTAGATGAACTATTGGCTGACGGATTGGCATATAATAGAATAAGGAAACCTAATTTTTAAAGGTTTTGAATTTATATGCTGTAGAATATATTAATAATATTAGGCTGGTACCTTATTTTTTTCACCATTTGGTAATTTAGGATAACCGGGCCTTCTTTCTTCTGTTATCCTTTCTATTATTCTTTGTTTTGCAATTGGAGAAGTTCTTCTTTTCCAATCAGAATTTACTTCCTGCATGGACTTTATTGCTTCCCTTATGGTTGGATATTTTCTAGATCCCTCTAACAATATATCTAAGTCTTTTAAACAGTGACTTATTATTCTTCCATTATCATATAATTGGCTCCTTTGTAGTAATAGCATATATTTAGTTGGATGAAAAATTTGTAACATTGCTTGAGCACCGCTTAGCCTCAAAATAGACCACACCATGGCATCTATTATCGTTTCTTTATCTAAACTTGCTCTTTCCAATAGTTCTATTCTTTCATTTAGTGGAATACTAAATCCCCTAACTATTGGGTCATTAACTATAATTGCTGGGTCTATAGCTCCTGTTGCTAGGCTAATTTTTTCATAATCACAGAAACCCATATTATGGTCTCTTACTAAAACATTGGGTGTTCGTGTATCAAAATGGACAATTCCTCTATTTTTAAATGCAAGTGCTCCTGCCAAAGCAGCTATTTCATTTTCATATTTATCTCCTAATCTTTCAAATAGCTCATTTCTTCTTGTATTCATTCTACTAACTTCAACTGAATCAGTAACAGGTAATTGTGTTGCTTTATCTATAAGTCTTCTGGCTCTATAGTAACTTATTTCGAAAATTTCCTCTAAGTATTTATTTATCCGGTCTACAAAAAAAGAAATTGATGGTGTATTCATTCTTGGATTTCCATTTTGGTCATAAAAAACAGTTGCCTGTTTTTGTTCTTCGTTTGCAATATTAAAATCTTGTGTTGCTTTTACAAAATGTTCTCTTGCTAAATCTATAACACCTGCTAAATCTCCCTTAACCCTATTTGTTATACCTTTCTTTTGATATTGGTCGCCACCTATATATAGTCTATGTAATCTAGTCAAACGGTCTTCTAATGAATAATTTCCTTCAGAATCCCCCCATCTTTCCATTAATAATAAATCATGTTGTGGTAAATGATCATAAACTGTTATATCCCCAAAGTAAGGCAGAAAAATTGCATCTTGTTCAACTGGGTTTTTTGCCTCAGTTTTTAATCCGTTTAGCTCACTTACTTTTCTATCAAAAACATCAAATCTTTGTCCTGTATATTTTTTAGCTATAATTACTGCAATCGGTTCTGCATGACCATTTCTTGTTAATCTTATTTCATAAAATTCGCTTTCTCCTAAGTCTGTTGGTCTGGTGGCGTCTATAACAAAGTAATCAAAGTTAGATGGAAGATTAAGCTCTTGCCTTTTTCCCATCATGGTTAGATATGCTTTATTTATTCCATATCTCCGTTCAAATTCCATTTTTAATGAGATTATTTCAGACATTTTGCTTTTGTTTGGCATTGGATGGTTTTTAAGCATTGCTATTAATTATATGTAGTAACCTTTATTATTGAATGTGTATGATTGAGTAAATTTTTTAGTTTCTCTAAAATGTGCGGGACACAAGGGGTTTTATAGTGATTATCCAAAAAGTCTTCTATTTCTTTCATTATTACATCTCTTTTTGCTGCTTGATTGAAAAGCAGAGTTTTGTCTTCCTTGTATAAAGAAGACATTGTGTCAATGTAAACTTTGCCTATTTTTGTATATAAATCAATTATATCTTGAAGTTTATTCTTTGATAAAGTTGATTTTTTTAAATACCTTGCAAACCTTTTTATTTCATCTCCTATTTTTTCTAGTGATTCGGCTACGCTCCACATTTTAAAATAGTCCACTATTGAAAAATTTTCTTTATTGTTTTGATTTTCCATATAATATCTGCTGGATCTAAAAGCTAAAATTGTTAATCTATTGAGATCGTGATCTCTATTCATGATATTATCATATATTTTTTCTTTTTTTAAGACATCTTTTGCATCTAATAACATAGATCTTATAACTATATCCATTCTTCTTATTATATTCATCGTGGATAAAGTTTTTACATTTAGAAAGTCTCTAGCAATTAATTTATTTTGAGTTTCTTCTATTATTTCTACTGCAAGAAGATTATGAATAAACTCTCTTAATTCAGATGAAATTTCATTTATGTCCTTTCCTATTATTTTTATTACTCTATTGTTGTTGACATAGGCTGAAACAATTTCCCTTTTTACAGAATGCAGGGTTTTATTTGTAGTATCAATTATTACCTCTTTGGTTTCTTCTTTCTTTTCTTTTATTTGAGGAGTTAGAACAAGTTCATTATTCCCATTTTCTTCAAAATATATTACATCACCCTTGTTTAAATTATTTTTTTTAAGCCACACATTAGGTATAGAAATTACATGCGATGAATTTCCAAATTTGATTAATTTTCTTACTTCCAAGTATATCCCCCCGGTTTTTGTATATACTAACAATATATTTTTTGCTTAATATATATTCTATATTCTTAATATAAACAAAGTATATATAGGTATATAAATATTTTTATTCTATTAAAGATAGTTTGAAATATGTAAATGGGTGGCATATGAAAAAGAAAAAGAATAGTTTGGTATATGAGGATGAAGATATTTATGATGAGAATTATGTTGAAGAATTATTAGAAGATGATGAAATATCAGAACAAGAAGAGGCATTTATGATCGGATATAATGATTCATAGCTCAGCCTTTTTAGTAAAAACGTTGGCGAAAAACTTAGGAAAAGAAATTATAAAAAAATCTTGGAGGTGAAAAATGCTCAGCCTGCAAATTGAATCTGAAAGTAATCAATCTGGACAAAAGAAGATTTTGAGAGAGACAGAGGCAATAATTTTAGCTGAGAAAAAAAATTGCATTGTTGCGTTTTTTGAATAAGGGATACTTTGTTATATGCTACTAAGCATGGTGTCTTTATCAATTTAGTGGGGGGTGGTTTTTGAATGTCTAAAAAAAAGATTTGTATACTATGTGGTAATTTAATTATGAAAACAGCCAAAAGTGATCCGTATGTTTGTAGGGATTGTGAGAAAGATAATGTTGAAGGCAGGTTTTTGAATGAATGGATGATTTAAACCTTTCAACGTTTGCGAAAGAAAAAATCATTGGCGAAGAAAAAGAAAACTTAGGAAAAGAATAAAAAATTATGCTTTTTTAAATTTTGCTATTGTATCAATTAAGTCAACATGACCTAGAAATAAGGCTCTGCAACAATATCTTTTAAGACCTAACTGATCTAGGACTTCTTTTCTATTTTTTCCTCTTTTTATTTCTTCGTTATATTGTTCCCATAAATGGGCTACGGGTTTTCCGCAGGAATAACATCTGATTGGAATTAT
>JACPNH010000017.1 GCA_016185565.1 Candidatus Woesearchaeota archaeon
GCAGAGCATTTTCTTGGAGAAAAAATTGATAAGGCTGTTATCACGGTACCGGCTTATTTTGACGACAACCAAAGACAAGCAACAAAAGATGCTGGTGCAATAGCCGGCTTAGAGGTTGTTAGAATAATTAATGAGCCAACAGCTGCAGCTCTTGCCTATGGCTTAGACAAACAAGAAAAAGAGCAAAAAATTCTAGTTTTTGATTTAGGTGGGGGAACTCTAGACGTAACTATAATGGAGTTTGGGGGGGGAGTTTTTGAAGTTATTTCTACATCTGGAGACACTCAACTTGGTGGAACAGATATGGACAATTCTTTAATAAATTATATTGTAAAAGAATTCGAGAAAGAGACTGGGGTTGATTTAAGCGACGATAGTACTGCTATGCAGCGTGTAAGAGAAGCAGCAGAAAAGGCAAAAATTGAATTGAGTACATTGCTTACAACTGACATTAATCTGCCTTTTATTACAGCAACAGACAAGGGACCTAAGCATTTGACAATGCATATAACTAGAGCCAAACTTGAAGAACTAATAAGGCCCATTGTAGAGAAATGCAGAAAACCAATGGAACAGTCATTAAGAGATGCAAAATTAACTCCCCATGACATTCATAGAGTAATATTAGTTGGCGGGCCTACAAGAATGCCGATGGTGCAGAGGTTTGTAGAAGATTACATAGGCAAGAAAATTGAACGAGGTGTAGATCCAATGGAGTGCGTTGCGTTGGGAGCTGCAATTCAGGGGGGAGTTTTAAGCGGAGAAGTTAAAGATGTTTTATTGCTAGATGTAACTCCATTAAGTCTAGGCATTGAAACATTGGGGGGAGTTTTCACAAAATTGATTGAAAGAAATACAACCATCCCCACAAAAAAATCTCAGGTATTCAGCACAGCAACAGACAACCAAACTGCTGTAACAATTCATGTGTTGCAAGGGGAAAGGGCGATGGCGCAAGACAACAAAAGCCTTGGAAGATTTGATTTAATAGGCATACCTCCAGCTCTTAGAGGCATTCCACAAATAGAAGTAACCTTTGACATTGATGCTAATGGAATCGTGCATGTAACTGCCAAGGATCTTGGAACTGGAAAAGAGCAATCGATCAAGATTACTGCAACGCAAAAATTAAACGAAGAAGAGCTAAAAAAAATGAGAAAAGAAGCTGAACAATTCGCTGCAGAAGACACAAAAAGAAAGCAAGAAGCCGAAACAATAAACCAAGCTGATGCACTTGTATACAGCACTGAAAAATTACTAAAGGACTTTGAAGGAAAGGTAAAAAACGAGCATCTAGAAAAGATAAAATCAAAGATAGATGAGCTTAAAGAATTGCTAAGGCCAGAAAACAAAGATGCTTCAAAAATAAAAGAGAAGATAGATGAGCTTAATGAAATAGTGCAGCAGGCTTCAATGGAATTATACCAGCAAGCATCTAAACACGAACATAAACATGAAGGCAAAGAAGAAGAATCTAAAGAAGACGCCGATGAAAATAATAATGATAATATAAGGGATGCTGAATTCAAAGAAAAAAATCATAAAAAGAAATAATTAAGAACTTATTTACCTTTGTTATTTTTAGAATGGTATCTGTACATGATTATTCTTGGGTAGAGGATTTAATTGCATATTCTAGCGATCCTTTCAACATATCTCCTGAAAACAGGCGTGACAGAATAGACAGGGCTTACTATGTTTTAGCAGCTCTAGTAGACTACAATAAAAATGGATTAATGAAGGAAAAATTTGTAGATTATTTAATAAACATAATAAAAAAGGACTATCCTGAAAAGAAGGAGCATGAATTTGATATTGTAAGAATGAATATAGAAAGGATTATCAATGACGAAAATATATTCGGTTAAATGTAACTACTTATAAAAAGTTACAAATAGAAAGCTTTATAAATAAGTAAGTATTTCAGTTTTAAATAGAAATTAAACAGATAGAGAGGTAAAATAAAATGACTAAAGAATATGTACAAACATATGTGGAAATTTTATATCCAGGTATTATGTTTTCGGAATCAGAAATTAGAAAGGTTATAAGTAGAGACCCTTCTAAAGTAAAAGTTCCCAAAGAAGCCTATGGCTTTAGATTTTATGATAGAAGCGAAGTGACTACTGCAAATGGTGAGTAATGGGTGGAAAAAAGTTGTAAAGACAAGACGAGGAAACTTCCAACCTCTAACATTAGAAGATACTGTTTTAGCTAAATAGTAATTACCTATTTTTATTTTTTATATCCATCAGAATTTATATTACATTAATTATTTATCAACCGTATTTGTTACAGAACCATTTTTAGTAATATTTATAAACAGTTTCTAGATTAAAAAAATTATGACTACAAAACGAGATTATTATGAAATTTTAGGCGTGGGCAAGAACGCCAGCAAGGAAGAAATTAAAAAAGCCTATAAAGAACTGGCTAAAAAGTATCATCCTGATGTAAGCAAAGAAGCAAACGCTGCTGAGAAATTCAAGGAAATAAGTGAGGCTTATGCTGTTTTAAGCGATGATCAAAAAAAATCTACTTATGATCAATTTGGACATTCTGGGTTTGATCAAAGATACAGCCAAGAAGACATTTTCAGGGGATTTGACTTTGACATCTTTAATGAAATTTTTGGCAGGGGTTCTGGAAGAGGCTTTCATGAGTTTGACAATATTTTTGACATGTTTTTCGATAGTTCTAGAGGAAGGCCGAGAGAAAGAAGAGGCAACGACCTGAGATATGACCTAGAAATCTCATTAAAAGAGGCTGCTTTTGGCACTAAAAAAACAATCAACATCACGAAACTAGACAAATGCGATAATTGCAATGCCACTGGCTCAAAGGATGGAAAACTAGACAGGTGTAGTAATTGCAACGGACATGGGATGGTTTCCAGGATAGCAAGAACGCCTTTTGGAACTTTGACTACAAGCACTACCTGCAACAGATGTCATGGAACTGGTCAAATAACAAAAAATGTTTGCAATATATGTAATGGAGAAGGTCTCAAAAAAGTGAGAAAAGAACTTGAAGTAGAGATTCCTCAGGGAGTAGACACAGGCTCAACTTTAAGATTAAAGGCAGAAGGAAATTCTGTAAAGGGTGGAAGGTCTGGTGACTTATACATAGTGGTGCATATCCAAGAAAATGAATTCTTCAAGAGGAAAGAGAATGATATTTATATCAAAGTTCCCATAACATTTACACAAGCTGCTCTAGGAACTAGGATAGAGATTCCTACCTTAGATGGCAGTGTAGAAATGAAAATCCCTCCAGGAACTCAATCAGGAACTTTGTTCAGGCTTAAGGGTAAGGGGATTAAAGATATTGAGCATAATGGCTATGGAGACCAGTATGTTGAAGTTAATATTGTAACGCCAAGTAAACTTTCGAAAAAACAAATTGAACTTTTTAAAGAACTTGAAAAAACCGAGCTAGATACACAGAAAAGTTTCTTCCAGAGATTAAGGGATTCGCTAAAGTAATTAATTCTCCCTAACCTTTGCTTCTAAACCTCTTGCATAAGCATCTTCCATGATTAATTTTACACGCTCTAATCTTTCCAAAATTGCTGGATTTTGGTTATTTTTAAATAATTTATTTGGTAATGCTAAATATCTTTCAAATTTAGACCTTGGTTGTATTTCATAACCAATCCTGAAAACATCAAAACACAAACTTATTTCAGGACTAAAAACCTTGTACAATGTAAAATAAAATATTAAAAATTCAAATGGATTTAATGAATAGCCTCTTCTCTTCTCTGTTTCTTTTAATGGATTTATACCATACGACAATTCAAACGCCTCAAATACGTTTGACATATATTTTTTGTTTAGGATTCTGAACATTTTCTTTTCGAGGTTTTTTACATATTTATATAATTATGGGTAATTACGGCACTGACTTTTTAGTGCCTATACACCAACATTTTTGTCGGGTGCACATTCATATATACTATTTTACAAACTCTACATTTGGCATGTCTTTGAATTCTTTATCTCCAGTAAGAAAATTTATGCCTAAATCTTTGGCTAAGTAATACCCTATGCAATCTGTTATTGATATTTTACTTTTTAAATTTTTTAGTCTATAATACATAGATTGTTTAATAATCTCTTTATCAACCTTGACTACAGAATTCGCGAATTTATCTACATAAGAATAACTTATTTCTGGGCTATACTCTTTTAATAGGTTAAAACAAAGTTCGGCCAATATGAACTCTGTTATTACTATCTTACTATTTATATATCTTAAATAGTTTTTGTTACCTCTTATTATTTCTATAAGTGCATATGTATCAAAAACAAAACTATTATTCATTGTACAATTCTTTATCGCTTTCTCTCATCATTCTTTTCGTAGATTTTTTAAATTTTAAGGTTCCAAAAACTTTACCAAGGATATTTTCTTCTTTTTTTAAAATTATTTCTACACTATCTCCTGGTTTAAGCCCAAATTCCTTTGCCTTATCTTTAGATATCACCAAACCAAAAGAATTCCCCCACTCTCTAACTTTGGATTTCAAGGATATCATAAAATTATACATGTATAACTATTATATAAACTTTTCTTCTATTAAAAATTACTACAAAAGTCCGCTAATTTTCTTAAATTTATAAGGCATAAATAATAAAGTGTAAATCTTATGGGAAAACTAAAATTTTAATGTAAAAAAGACATAAAAATTATATCAATATTTTCTAATTTAATGATACGGGATCTATTATTCTTCTTACTCTAGGGTTGGTTTCTGTTAATTGCCTTTCTTTCCTTAATAATGCTTTTGTTGGGGTTATCATAGATTCCCCTATATAAGTTAATGTTCTAGAATCGTCTTCTACTAGCCCAAGATCGTGCGCTAATTCTAAGTGTTGTTCTAAACCTCTAGGTAACCTTCTTTGAGTTAATCCATTTAACATAGCTTGTAAATTAATCATCGACTCCTGAGTCATGAAACCTTGTTCATCTCTTAGTTTTAGAGTTCTATAGAAAGCAACTGTCTGATTTGGAGTTAATACTTGGCCATTTACTTTTAGAACAGCGCATACTAAATTCCCCCATCCATTAAAGCCCGTATCTAGATGCTCTCCTTCAGGATTCCAAGTATCGAGTTGCCATGATCCGTCTGCATAAACTGCCCACCATTGAACATCTGCTATGTCTGGAATATTTGGCATGAATCTATTCAATCCGAAAAATTCTTCTCCTGCTAATTGAACATTTCTTCTTGATAATAAGTCAGCAACATTCGTCCTTGTTGGATCATTTAGGCATCTTATAGCATTAAAATGCCTTGTAGCTCCAAACTTTGCTCTTATTGCCCCATCTAGAAAATATCTCATTTCTTGAGTAGCATCTACAAATAGTCTTTGTTGGTCTTCTGGTAGTCTTACAACATAATTAATTGATGCTAAAATTCTCTCAACATCTTGAGGACTTGGTTGTACGTAAGCTCTTTCACTTACTACTGGCCTTGGCCCGCCCCAGTTAATAGGACCGGGTGTAGGGTTACTGGGTATTCTTACACGACTTATTGGCTGACTAGGAATCTTTTTTGGATAAAGAGAATAATCTT
>JACPNH010000025.1 GCA_016185565.1 Candidatus Woesearchaeota archaeon
AGAAAATGCTAATAGTGCAACAACAATCAATTTTTTCATAGCACTCCTTTAATTTTAGGATATATTTAAACTTTTTGAAATTTATAGTTTTTAGAAAATAATATAAATCTGATTAAAAAGGGTTAAATTATGTTAAACAAACAGGAATTTAATAGGATAAGAAAAGAACTTTTGGTTTATGAAAAGAGAAGAGAAGAATTAATACAACTTTCTAGAGATATAATAAGGCTATCAAAACAAATAATTTACAGCGTCCATAGGAATGATATTAAAAATACATCAAAATTAATAAGAGATATAGAAACCAAAGTGAAAAGGCTTCCTATAGAATATTCAGAAACCGGAATAATAAATGTAGCACGTTACGAATATGTTGAAGCAATGTGCTTTTTTAAATTTGTGAAAAATAATAGAATCCCCACAAAAAAGGAACTTTGTACAGACGTTGACTCGTATTTGCTCGGATTAGCAGATTTAACAGGAGAGCTTGCAAGAAAGGCTGTGAATGAATCAATAAAGAAAAATTTTAAAAATGTGATAAAAATCAAGGATTTAATAGAAGAGATTTACGGGGAATTCTTAAAGTTCGATTTAAGAAATAATGAATTAAGGCAAAAGTATGATGCAATAAAATGGAACCTTAAAAAGGTGGAAGACTTAGTTTATCAGAATAGCATGAGAAAATGATAAGAAAAATACTAAGTAATGGTCTTACAGTTATATTAAACAAGAGAAAGAGCAATTCTGTTGTAATAGAGATAACAGCAAAGTCTGGAAGCAATAACGAAGACGAAAAGAACCTTGGCATTTCACATTTTATTGAGCATTTAATGTTTAACGGAACTAAAAATCGAAGTTCTAGGGAGATTGTTGAGCGAATAGAATCTGTAGGCGGTGAGTTCAATGCTATTACATGGAATGAAAGAACAAGTTTTTATGTAAAATTACCAAGCAAATATTTTGGGATTGCATTAAATGTTTTATCAGACTGTATAAAAAATTCTGTTTTTGATCAAAAGGAAATTGATAAAGAAAGGAACATCATATTAAGCGAGATAGACATACATAATGACACTCCAACTTCATACCAGTGGTTATTTTTTCAAAGCAAGTTATTTAAAAAAATAAAGGCAAAGTATCCTATTATTGGAACAAAAGAAACTGTTAAGTCTATTAATAGAAAAGCTATTTTAGACTTCTATGAAAGATATTATCACTCAAATAACATTATTGTAACAGTAGTTGGTAATTTTGAATCTGATATAGTAAAGAAAATAGAAAATGAATTTAAAGATTTCAAGGGAAAAAAATTAGGCAGAGATGAAATAATCACAGAACCCAACCAAACCAAGCCAGAAGAATATATTGAAAGTAGAAATCTAGACCATTCTTATTTAATGATAGGCTACAAAGTACCTGGTAGGACTGATAAGGAAAGTTATGTATTGGATGTTATAAGAATAATACTAGGAACTGGATTAAGTTCTAGGCTGTCATATGAAATTAGGATCAAAAGAGGTCTTGGCTATAGTGTGGGTTGTCATTATGATGGGAATAAGAATTATGGTTTTTTTGTTGCTTTTGTTACCACAGACAAAACCAATATTAAAGAATGTAAAAATATTATAATTAATGAATACAAAAAAATTAAACATGTGAGTAAAGAAGAACTTGAGAAAGCAAAAAGGTTTATAGAAGGTCAATACTTAATGGACAATGAAGACAATTTCAAGAGGGCAGATTTATTAAGTATATTTGAAGTAGTAAAAGAAGCCAAGTTGGCTGATTCTTATATAAAGGAAATTAACAATATAACCATAGAAGACATAAAAAGAGTGGCATCAAAATATTTTAAAGATAATTATTGCCTTACCATATTAACAAACTAGCTATAAATTAACCAAGGCCAGAATTAGAAATATTTAAATAAAAAACCACTTCCAAGGTTTTGATGACAAGAAGGTATTATGCAGCGGAAATAGATAAGTCATTAGACAAACAATTTGTAGTTCTAAAAGGATGGGTTCATGAATTAAGAGAGCTAGGAAATATCAAATTCCTGTTGTTAAGGGACAATTCTGGCATTGTACAAGTTACAATAATAAAGAAGAATATAAATGAATCAAAATTCAAAGAAATAAGTAAAATATCTAAAGAATCTGTTATTGAAATTGATGGTCAAGCGAGCAAAAGCAAGGAGGCTCCAAATGGCATTGAAGTGATTATGAAGGATTTTAATGTGTTAAGTTTGAGCAAACCAGTTTTGCCGTTAGAGGTGACAGAAAAGACTCCTTCAATGCCTCAACAAAGATTTGACTTTAGAAGTATTGACCTAAGAAAGCCAAAAAATCATGCAATCTTCATTGTGCAAAGCAAATTAATAGAGGGCATTATAGAATACCTTAATGCAAATGGCTTTATACAGGTTTTCACTCCTTGTATAATGGGGAGCGCTTCTGAATCCGGGGCTGATGTATTCAAAATAGATTATTATGGCAAGAAAGCATTCTTAAGGCAAGACCCTCAGCTGCATAGGCAATTAACAATTGCAGCTGGTTTTGAAAAAATTTATGATCTAGGACCAAGTTGGAGGGCTGAAGTAAGTCATACAACTAAGCATTTATGTGAGCATAGGACAATTGCAGTAGAAACGGCATTTATTAATGACGAAGTTGATGTAATAAGGCTTCAAGAGAATTTGGTAATAGCATCATTAAAAAAGGTAAACAAGGAATGCAAAGAACAATTAAAGCTGCTTAATGTCAAGCTTAAAATTCCTGAATCCACGCTCCCGGAGCTTAGATTTCCGCAAGTATATTACATGTTAGAAAAGCATGACAAAAATATTTATGGCCAGGATTTAGATGCAGAGGCTGAAAAAATCATTCATGAATATGTAAGGAAAAAATACAATTCTGAGTTCTATTTCTTAAATAGGTTTCCTTTTAAAATAAAACCATTTTATGTTATGAGAGTGGATGATGAAAAAGAATGGGCAAGAAGCATCGACCTTTATTATAATGGAGTTGAATTAAGCTCCGGCGGCCAAAGAGAACATAGATACCAAGTGTTAATATCACAAATCAAAGAGAAAGGCCTTAATCCTGAACATCTGGAATGGTTTACAAAGTTCTTTCAATATGGGGTGTGCCCTCATGGAGGATTTGCGCTAGGAATAGAAAGACTTACAAAGCAATTATTAAATCTAGAGAATATTAGGGATGCTGTATTATTTCCAAGGGATCCTGAAAGATTACTGCCTTAAACAAACATAAAAAATTATTTTGCTAAATTCTTAAACCTCTTCTCTATATTATCCCATTTTATGTTGTCGATATAAGCATTTATGTACTTCGCTCTGTCAGGACCATTGTCAAAGTAATAAGCATGCTCAAATACATCTAAAGTAATCAGCGGGATGCAGCCCCATACTCCGCCTTGGTTATGACTGTCTCCGGTATAATTATGCAATTTGCCGTCACTTGGATCAAATGCAAGCACAGCCCATCCAAGTGCTATCTTCCCACAGGCAATAAAGTCTTCTTTCCATTTTTCAAAAGAACCAAAGTCCTTTACTAGCTGCTTCACTATGTGGAGCTTGTCACTTACTTTTCCATCTCCACCAAGCATGTCCCAGTAAATCTC
>JACPNH010000020.1 GCA_016185565.1 Candidatus Woesearchaeota archaeon
TAACCACTGTATAATGGTTTAAAATAGAAAGGTTTAAATATTGTATTTTCTAAAGCGCAGTTATGCAAAAAATTTCGCGACCTACTGATACATCTATATGTGGGTCATTAGAGTATTTAGTTAAACATTTAGGTAATTATGGTGTTGACGCTAATCAAAGTACTGGTGTTATTTTGGCTGATCGTGGTTTTCAAGAGCATGCCTTTCAAGCCGGGAATAGAGATGCTTATTATAATGGGCTTATCTTTAGTTTACAGTCCAGTTTAAGACATCTTGTTTCTGATATGAAGCCTGAAAGATTAAGGAAGCAAGTAAAATCAGCAGAATCCCATGTAAAAGAGCTTGAAATGAGAGACCGTGATTATAAATATCCAACCTTGGGTTCCATAATATATATTGTTCTTAATAAAAATGAAGTAACTAGAGAAAATTTTGATGAGAAGGCTAGGGATATTTTATCCAAGATTGGAATGCTTAGCTTCCGTGGAGCCGTAACTGCTTCTCATGAGAAAAGGGGTGACAATAGAAGGCAGTATGCGTATATGTTAGGACAACTAATCAAAGAATTTTCTTTAGGAACTAATATAAATAAATATATTTCTTACTAATTCTATGATTATTATTGTAACAGGAACCCCGGGAACAGGAAAAACAAAGATTGCGAAGTTAATTGCTAAGAAATTTAAGTGCAAGTATATAGATTTATACAAGATAATAAAAAAATACAAATTAATTGAAGGTTATGACAAAAAAAGAAAAACAAAGATTGTAGATGAAAAAAAATTAGCTAAAAAGGTTATCGAGGTAATCAAAAATAATAAAAATTTAGTTATTGATGGGCATCTTAGCCATTACATTCCTAGAAAATATGTGGATTTGTGTATTGTTACAAAATGCAATATAAAGGTATTGAAAAGAAGGCTGGGCAAAAGAAATTATAGCAAAGAAAAAATAAGAGAAAACCTTGATGCGGAGATATTTGATGTTATTTTAAATGAAGCTATTGAAAGGGAACATAAGGTATTTATTATTGACACAACTAAGAAATTTAAGTTACTTGCCAAATCTGCGTTCTCTTCTTGAATATTCTTGTAAGCATAAAATGAAATCTTCCTTTTCAAATTCTGGCCAATGTTTTTCTAGAAAAATCCATTCTGAATAATTTGCCTGCCATATTAGGAAATTAGAGGTTCTTTTTTCGCCACCTGTTCTTATTACAAGTTCTGGTTCGTCTTTCATATAAAGATTTTTTGAAAAAGTTTCTTCATTTATTTTTTCAACATTAACCTTGCCTTCTTTTATTTGCAACGACAATTTTCTTATAGCATCAATAACTTCTTGTCTGCCACCATATGCCATCGCAAAGTTTAAAATGAATCCGTTGTTTTCCTTAGTTTTTTCCATTAAGAAATGCATTTTATCTTGTATATCTCTTGGAAACATATAAATTCTGCCAATAAAATTTACCCTTATTTTGCGCTCTTCTATTCTGGGATCGTTTTTAAATTTGCCAAATTCTTTTCTAAATAGGTTCATTAGATAATTAAACTCGCCTTTGGGACGATTGAAGTTATCGACAGAAAATGCATACAATGTAAGTTCTTTTATTTTAAAATCATGACACCAATTAAGTAAGGCTTCTACCTTTTTTGCACCCCATTCATGTCCCATCCAAGGCTTCATCATCAGTTTTCTGGCAAAACGTCTATTGCCATCAAGTATTATTGCGACATGCTTGGGTACTCTTGAAAGTTTCGGTAGTTGTTCCATAAAAATCATGTTTTTTACTAAAAATAATATTTATAAAGTTTTCTTTATGCTGTTATTTAGAATTTAGATATTCTATTTCATCTTCATTTAGTTCAAGATACTTTGCAATTTCTTGCCCTTTATTCTTTTGAAATATAATCTTAATGTACGGAAACGTAGATTTTAAAGCTTTCTTGCTTGAAGAATGTGTAATGGCTGCCAACTTTTCGGAAATTGACTTTCTTTTTTGATATTTGTTTTTTGCAATCCAGTACTTTAGAATTCGCGAGGTCCTTCTGTATGGAGTATAATTTTGATGTTGTTTTGATTTTGCTAAAGAAACGCCTGCGGTCATTAGGTTACTTTGATAGACTAAAAACCTATAATATTGCTGTCTAGAGACTCTCCCTTTAAATACATCAGCCCTAGATAGAGAATTATATGCTTTTGTGATGTCACTTCCAGAATATTCTAGCGGAATGTTTTCATCTATCCATAAGGTTGCTTCATCTAAATCAAGGTCTGTAGTGTTGATGGTGTTCAAAACTTCTTGAATATTTTTAGTTTTGAAGATTATTCTTAATGCATTGAACACAGAATCTTTTTTGTTCCTACTGGCAATTACTTCTAGGTCTTTTAAGATTATGGACTTTTTGCCTTCTGTTAATGCCTGAAAGTCGTTTAATGCTGCTCTCAAATCTCCATTAGCGACCATTGCTATTTGTTTAAGAGAATCTTCTGAACAATAAATATTGATTTTTTTAGAGATTTTTTCCAGTACCTTGTAAATGTTTAAATAACTCAAATTTTTAAATTCTATCAATGTAGATTTTTTCCTTATATTTGCCAATTTTTTATTCCAGGGGTCATTTGCAGCAATTATTATTGGAAATTTTGAACTTTCTATCAAGGAAACTAAGGTCTGAACGCCCCCATAATCTTCGGTTCCTGCAATTCCGTCCAATTCATCTATGAAAATAATTTTATTTCTATAGAAAAGGCTTTTTTGTGATATTGCTGGTTTTATTATTGCATCAATGTTTTCTGAATTTCTATAATCAGATGCATTCAATTCAAGAATTTCATAGTTGAGTTCATGAGCTATTGCATAAACAGAACACGTTTTTCCAACACCTGGTGGACCGTGTACTATAGCAGCTTTATTTTTTTGTTTATTATAACCAACTATAAAATCCCTTAGTTTAGCTACTGCAAAATCCTGCCCATATATCTCATTAATATTCTTTGGGGTATATATTTCTGACCAAGTCTTCATTTTTCAAGGAAGTTTGATAATAAGGCTTCTAATTGTATAAATTCATCACTGCCTTCTACCATTCTGAACTCTATTTCTCCACATTTATCTATTAGCATTATCTTTCTTTCATCATTTATATCGAGATTCCAGATTTCTTTTGAGATCTGCTTTATTACATCTATACCAGACAATCCATGATTTAGCATTACATCTAGAAGTTTGTTTCTTGCCCTAAGAAAATCTTTTCTAGCAATACTCAATACTTCTCTTATTTCTTTAGGCTCGGCTAGGCTTACTATGTCATAAATAAGCTTTCCATTTATGCTTTGAGATATGGCCGCACAACTTTGAAGCACATTTTCCATTTTTCTTGCGTCACCTTCACTAATTAAAAATAAAGCTTCAATTGCCTTGTCAGCTATCTTTAGCTTTTCATTTTTACATATTTTCTTAATTATTTCAGAAAAATTGTCTTTAGACAAAGGTTTAAATCTAAATACAGTGCATCTGCTTAAAATAGGATCTATAATCTTGCTAGAATAATTGCAGCTCAATAAAAACCTTGTATTATTTGTGTAGTTTTCCATCGTTCTTCTTAATGCTTGCTGGGCTTCCCTAGTCAATGCATCTGCTTCATCAAGAAAAATTATCTTATAGGGCACATTTCCTATAGCTTTAGTTCTTGCAAAATCTTTTATGATATTCCTTACTACGTCAATGCCCCTACTATCGCTAGCATTCATTTCTAAAAAATTCTCGCGCCATGAAGGACCGTAAAGTTCTTTTGCTATTACTAATGCCAAAGAACTCTTGCCAACGCCAGCAGGCCCTGAAAATAACAGATTAGGCATATTCTTATTTTTCACAAAAGCATGGACTCTTTCTACTATCATATATTGCCCAACAATCTCAGAAAACCTGCTTGGCCTATACTTCTCTGTCCAAATCATTAAGTCATTCATATCGATTAGACAAAAAAAGAATATATAAGTTTTTCTTAATAAACCAATAAAAAAGAAAATTAAAGAGGAACTAATATCCCTCTTCATCTTCACCGAAAGTATCGGAATCTTCTTTTGCTTCTTCTTGAGCATAATCCTGATCTTCTTTTGCTTCTTCTTGATCTATTTCATCAGTCTTATCTGAATCCTCAGCAAATTCTTCTTCTCTGTCTCCAGAAGCTGAGTCTATTACTTGGCCAAAGCCTACTTTTTTAGACACTTTATTTATCCTTATTTTTACTTCATCTCCTGTTTTTGTGTTTGGGACAAAAATAACAAACCCCTTAACCTTTGCTATTCCATCGCCTTTCTCACCAACAGCTTCTATTTTTACATCAAGTTCTTGGCCCACTCTTATTGGGGCAAAACTTCTTTGATGTCCGAAATCTCTACTACCTTGCCTATACATTCTTGTATACCTCACTCTAACTTTAGTTTAATTAACCATGTAGAACTAGTTTATTCTATATGGTTAAAAAATCAACTTAATTAAGGTTTATAAAGCTTTGTTTTATAAAATTAAGGCTCAAAAATAATAAAATATTTAAACAAACCTCTATAAAGGCTCAAAAATGTATAATACTAATGAAATTGAATTAAAGATTTTAGAATTTTGGAGCAAGAATAAGATTTTTGAAAAATTAGTAGCTAAAAACAAAGATAAAAAGCATTGGTCATTTATAGATGGCCCTGCAACTGCCAACAACCCCTTTGGTGTTCATCATGCATGGGGTCGTACATATAAGGATTTATATCAAAGATGGAAAGCAATGCAGGGCTTTGATCAAAGATTTCAAAATGGTTTTGATTGCCAGGGACTATGGGTTGAGGTAGAAGTAGAAAAGGATCTTGGATTAAATTCTAAAAAAGATATAGAAAACTATGGTTTAGAGAAATTTTCACTAAAATGCAAGGAGAGAGTTGATAAATACTCTAAAATACAAACTCAGCAAAGTATAAGGCTTGGACAATGGAATTTTTGGGATAATTCTTATTACACCTTAAGCGATAATAATATTGAGCATATTTGGTTTTTCTTAAGAAAATGCTATGACAATAAATGGCTATTTAGAGGAGCTGATGTTATGCCTTGGTGTTATAGATGTGGGACTTCTTTAAGCCAGCATGAATTATATGATTCTTACAAAGAATTGACTCATATTTCCTTATACCTTAAATTCCCAATAATTGGAAGGAACAAGGAATATTTGTTGGTATGGACAACAACACCCTGGACATTAACATCAAATGTGGCTGTTGCTGTAAACCCTGAATTAACTTATGCACAAGTAAAACAAGGTGATTCTGTTTATTATTTAAGCGAAGGAACTTTAAATTCACTAAAGGGAGACTATATTGTACTTGATAATTTATCTGGAAAAGAACTAAGTGGATTAGAATATGAAGGACCTTTTGATGAATTAGACTCTCAAAAAGGGATTAAACATAGAGTAGTTAGCTGGGAGTTAGTAACTGATAAAGAAGGTACCGGGCTGGTGCATATAGCTCCCGGATGTGGCAAAGAAGACCATGATCTTGGAAAAAAAGAAGGATTGCCTGAGATTGCGCCTTTAGATGAAGCAGGAAATTTTTTAGGAGGATTTGGATGGCTTACTGGAAAAAATGTTGCGCACACCACTAAAGATATAACAAAAGATCTTGAAAAAAAGGGTTTTCTTTATACTACAAAAGATTACTTGCACAGATATCCAACTTGCTGGCGTTGTGGGACTGAACTTGTTTTTAGGCTTGTTGATGAATGGTTCATCAAGGTGGAAGAAATAAGGCCATTAATGCTAAAAGCAAATAAAATTGTGAATTGGCAACCAGCACATGTAGGAAAGTTAATGGATGATTGGCTTACAAATATGAGCAATTGGGTTATTTCTAGAAAAAGATATTGGGGATTGCCATTGCCGATCTGGGAATGTGGTAATAAACATATCGAGGTTATACCATCCAAAAAAGAATTATTAGAAAGAGCGATTTCTGGGAAAGAACAGTTAAAGGAACTTCATAGACCTTGGATTGACAATGTAAAGATTAAATGCAAGCATTGTGATCAAGAAATGAATAGAGTGAAAGATGTCGGAGATGCCTGGCTTGATGCTGGAATAGTTCCTTTTTCAACATTAAACTATATGCACGACAAAGAACATTGGAATAAATGGTTCCCTGCCGATTTGATTATAGAAATGAGGGAACAAGTAAGGTTATGGTTTTATTCATTATTGTTCATGTCGGTGACTTTGGAAAATAAAGCACCATACAAAAATGTATTTTCTCATGAAAAGGTATATGACGAACTAGGAAGGCCAATGCACAAAAGTTTGGGAAATGCGATTTGGCTTGATGATGCTTCTGAAAAAATGGGTGTTGATGTAATGAGATGGATTTACTGCAAGCAGGACCCAAAGTTTAATGTAAATTTTGGATATAAGGGGACTGCAGAAAACAAGCAAATACTAACCTTACTATTTAATTTAACATCATATTTAGAAATTTCAATGCAGGGAAAGAAAATTTCTAAGCCATTAAAGCTTGAAATAGAAGACCAATGGATGCTTTCTAAATTAAATGCATTAATAAAAGATGTAACAGAAAACTTAGAAGAATTAAGACCAAATGTAGCTGCTAAGCTTTTAGAGGATTTCTTTATTGTTACACTTTCAAGAACTTACATTCAATTCATACGTGATAGGGTACAATCTTTATTAGGTAAAAATAGGGGCGCTGCTTTATATGTCTTGTATGAAGCTAATCTGACATTAATTAAGTTACTAGCACCTTTCTTGCCATTCCTTACAGAGCATATATACCAAAAAAAATTTATGAGTTATGAAAAAATAGAAAGCATCCATCATTTTGATTGGCCAAGCTATGATAAAAAATCAATAAATAGTGAGCTAGAAAATAAATTTGAGATCGCAGAAAAAATAATACAGGTAATATTGTTTGGAAGGGATAAAGCAAAAATTGGAGTAAGATGGCCTTTAAAGGAGGCTATAATATCTAGCGATAAAAAAGAAGTAAAGGACACTATTGAATTAGTTGTAGAAATAATAAAAAGACAAACTAATGTAAAAAAGATTTTAATGTCGAATAAAGAACTTCCTAGAGATTATGTGGAGTTTGAATATGGTAAACTGTTGTTGAATACTGAGCTTAATGAAGATCTAGAAAGGGAGGGCTATACAAGAGAGTTGATAAGAAGAATCCAAAACCTAAGAAAAAATGCTGGGCTTAAGAAAGAAAACAAAATCGAACTAGTAATAAACACAAATTATGATTTAAATGAATATGAAGAAGAGATAAAAGAGATTACAGGAGCTTCGAAATTAAGTTTTGATATGGGGAAAAAGAGTTATGCTCATAAATCATTAGAAAAGATTAGAAACAAGGAATTTGAAGTTTTGTTTAATGTTTTATGATTTTAACAACTCAATAATAACTATAGCTTATAAATACCTTTATAAAACTTTCTACAGTTTTACATATAATTCTGTGCGGGGGTGCTTTGATGGTAAAGAAGGAAATAAAAATCCAGAATATAGTTGCATCAACATCATTGGAACATGATATACCTTTGATTAAATTGGCTGAAGCTTTGCCAAACACTGAATATAATCCAGAACAGTTTCCTGGGCTTGTAATGAGGATTAGAGAACCAAAAACAAGCGCGTTGATATTTAGCTCTGGCAAAATAGTTTGCACTGGAGCAAAATCGATGACAAAGGTAAAGGAGTCTATAAAGGGCATAATAAAAAATGTTGAAAAGATTGGTATAAAAGTAAAAATAGAACCTGTAATTAAGGTTCAAAATATGGTTGCTTCTGGTGCAATAGGTATGGACCTTAATTTAAATGAACTTGCTATGAAGCTTGAAAATACAGAATATGAGCCAGAACAGTTTCCTGGGCTTGTATATAAATTAAATGGGACAAGGGCAACATTCCTTTTATTCAGTAATGGGAAGATAGTATGCACTGGAACTAGATCAGAAACAAAACTCAGAGAAGCTGTTGACAAATTAGTTGTCAACTTAAAAAAAGTAAACAAAAAGTAATCTTTTTATTTTTATTTGTATGAGCTAATGTAACGATGATAGATGCAACTGTACAAATCGAGAAATTCCGGGAATTCTTAGAGTTACAATACCAGAATAAAATAAATGAAATAATTAACCAGGGCAAAAAATCATTACTTATAGATTTTTCTGATTTAAGCAAGTTTGATGTCGAATTAAGTGAACAGCTTCTTGAAGAACCAGAAGAAACCATAAAAGCAGCTGAGATAGCGCTCTCTCAATTCGATATCGCTGAAAGTAATCTAAGTAAGATTAGATTTTTTAATCTGGTTGAGAGTCAAAAAGTATTAATTAGAAACATTAGAAGTAATAATCTTAATGATTTTATGTCTATTGAAGGCATAGTAAGACAGGCATCAGATGTAAGACCCCAGGTTACTATGGCTAAATTTGAGTGTCCAAGTTGCGGCAATACGATAACGATTCCTCAATTAGACTCTAAATTTAAAGAACCTTCCAGATGTAGCTGTGGCAGAAGGGGGAAATTTAGGTTGTTAAGTAAAGAATTAGTAGATGTACAAAGATTAGTAATAGAGGAAATGCCTGAGATGCTTGAGGGTGGAGAACAACAAAAGAGAATTTCTGTTTTTTTAAGTGAAGATTTGGTAGAGCCAAAAATGGAAAAGAAAACAACTCCAGGCAGCAAAGTAAGAGTTACTGGAATGATAAAGGAAGTACCATTAATATCAAAAAGTGGTGCTCAATCAACTAGGTATGATATAGTAATTGAAGCAAATTATATTGAACCCATTGAAGAAATCTATGAGGAGATTGATATAAGTAAAGAAGAGGCGGTAGAAATTAAAAGATTAGCTAATGATGAAAGAATTTTTGAAAAACTAAGAGCTTCAATAGCCCCCACAATATATGGGCATGAAACAATTAAAGATGCCTTAGTTCTCCAAATGTTTGGCGGTGTAAGGAAAATTAAAGAAGATGGAACCAAAAATAGAGGAGACATCCATATTTTGCTGATTGGAGATCCAGGATGTATTTCTGGTGACTCCCAAGTATCATTAATAAATAAGGGTATGGAACAAATACAAAACTTAGGCAAAAAACATATGGAGCCGATTCTAGAAGCTGTTACAAAAATAAGAAAAGGACCTTATGATAAGCCCTATGATTTTGCAACTACATTTCAATACTACAAACAACAACCAGTACTGAAGGTTGTTACTGAAACTGGTAAGGAAGTCATATGTACATACAACCAACCCTTTCTAACAAAAGATGGATGGAAGAGGGCTGATGAGATTCCTTTAGGGACCAAGATTAGAGTGATGCCAAAAATATCCAATAATACAAAGAATCTTGCCCTAACAAACTTCACAAGAGCAAAAAAAGGTTCTGGTGTTCTCAAAGAAGTAAATATTCCAGAAAAAGTCACCCCTGAATTGGCTTCATTATATGGGTATATGATTGGTAATGGGAATATTCACCCAAACGGATATAGAGTAGCATGTTATGTAAATAATGAAGAAATAGATTTAATAGAAAAGATTTCTGGATTTTGGAAAAATACTTTTGGCGTAGGACCAAGCATTATTAAAACAAAGGTTGATAGACAAATAAAAACAATAGATAATGGAAACGGTCTTTTAAGAGAAATTATTTCAGCGCAAGAGTTATACATTTTAGAGATAAACAGTAGGCAGGTTGCTGAATCACTTTTATTTTTAGCCCATAAGAGAGCCCCCCAACAAATATTTAGAAGTCCAAAGTATATTGTGGCGAGATTTATAAGCTGGCTCTTTGAGGCTAATGGCTGTGCATTTGGAAAGGGTAGAGGAAAAACATCTATACAATTAAAATCTAGAACTCTTGAGTTATTGAAAGATGTACAATTATTGCTTCTTTATTTTGGAATACACTCAATGGTAATTGAAGATAACTTGTTTATTAGAAGATCTTATGGTATGGAATTATTTGCAAAATATATCGGATTTAATTCAGAAAAAAAGAAAAATGCCTTAAATGAAGTTTTAGATGTTATAAAAAATAAAAGTTGGCCTCAAAAAAGGAAAAAATTCCAAAGATATGAGGAGATTAATGGAATTGTATGTCATAACTCTGGAAAAAGTCAGACATTGCAATTCGTTGCAAAAGCTGCTCCTAAAGGAAGATTTGTGAGTGGAAGAGGCGCTTCAGGTGCTGGGTTAACTGCTACTGTAGTAAAGGATGAGTTCTTAAGAGGATTTGCTCTGGAAGCCGGAGCTATGGTACTTGCAAATCGAGGCATTGCTGTAATAGATGAACTAGACAAAATGAGCCCAGAAGATAGAAGTGCACTCCATGAAGCACTTGAACAACAAACTGTCACAATTACAAAAGCAAATATACAGGCTACATTAAGGGCTGAAACTACTGTATTAGCAGCAGCAAATCCAAAATTTGGCAGGTTTGATCCTTACACACCGATAGCTTCACAAATTGATTTACCTCCAACATTAATTAATAGATTTGATTTAATATTTCCAGTAAAAGATTTACCAAACAAAGAGAAAGATGAAAAAATTGCGAGGCATGTATTAACTGTGCATCAACACCCAAGTTTAATAGAGCCTGAAATTCCTATAAAAGTTCTTAAAAAATATATCTCTTATGCAAGAAAAAATTTTAAGCCTGTATTAACAGATGCTGCAGTAAATGAGATTACAGAATTCTATGTTGGATTAAGAAACGAAGGTAGTAGTATTGGAGAAACAGAAATAAAAAGAATTCCAATTACTGCAAGGCAATTAGAAGCTTTAGTGAGGTTAAGTGAGGCTAGTGCGAAAGTACGACTAAGTGATAAGGTAACTAAAAAGGATGCTCAAATAGCAATAAAATTGTTAGAACATTGTTTGATGGAAGTAGGAATTGACAGGGAAACAGGAAAAATCGACATAGATAAAATATCAACAGGAATAACTGCAACTACAAGAAACAGAATACACATCCTAAAAGAAGCTATAGATGACCTTGAAGCACGTTTAGGTAAGACTATTCCACTTGAAGAATTAGTAATAGAGGCTGTAAAAAGGGGCATAGATGAAGAAAAGGTTGAAGAATTAATAGAAAATATGAAACGTTCGGGAGATATTTTTGAACCTAAACGAGGTTTTATACAAAAAATATAAAAATGGCTCAGTCAAGGCAAACTGCTTTTAAATTACGAATTTGTGATATAAAGAATAATAAGTACATAAAAGAATTGGGCGAGTGGGAACCAAACTATATTTTATTCAATGGCAATAAAATAAGTAGGGTTAACGTTATAGCTAATATTATTGTGAAGATTGAAAGCCCAGACAAAAGTTATATGTCTATCTTGTTGGATGATGGCACTGAGACTATAAGGGCTAAATGTTGGAGAGAAGACACAAAAATTTTAGAAAACCTAAATATAGGATATATTGTTCTTGTTATAGGTAGAATTCGTCAGTATGGGGAAGAGATTTATTTGACTCCAGAGATAGTAAAAAATATTAGTCATGAATGGGTTTTAGTCAGGAAATTAGAGTTAGACAAGCTTTATGGAAAACTTATAACTAATCAAAATAATAAAGATACCAAAAATAAAAATTATGAATTGGAAACAAACCTTATTAACATAAGTGAAGAAAGAATAGAAAATCTCCCTAATGAAAGCAAAAGACAAAAGATTTTTAGTTTAATAGAAAAACTAGATACTGAGGTTGGTGCAGACAAGATTCAAGTGATTGATGAATCTGGAATTGATAAGTTTGAGTCTGAAAGAATAATAGATGATCTATTAAGAGAGGGTGAAATTTTTCAGATAAAACCTGGAAAATTAAAGCTAATCGATTAACCAAAGTATGGCTGTGGTACTTGCTTAATATTTGCTGCCCTAACTGTTCTTACATATTCTTCTTCAATTTCTTGGTAGCGCTTAAGGTCGTCTGTTGTTATTGAGGGTTTTACGTTTTTAAGAGCCTCTTCGAAATCTTCAGAGGTTACTTCCAGCTTTGGCTTTTTGATAGTTACTTTCTTTAATGACCTTTCTTTGGAAATTCCTTTAATTGTTTCGGTTTCTGAAATATATCTTCTTAAGGCCGTCATTCCTGATTCTCTAGTCAGAGCTTCTAAGTCAGCTCCTGTAAAATTTGTGGTTATTTGAGCAATTTTATGAACATCTACGTCTTTTGTCATAGGCATCTTTGAAGTATGCACTTTGAGTATCTCAATTCTTGAGTTCAGATCGGGCATTGGGACTGACACTATTTTGTCAAATCTTCCGGGTCTTAATAACGCAGGATCAAGAATGTCGGGTCTGTTTGTTGCTGCAATAATTATTACATCATTCAATTTTTCAAGTCCATCCATTTCTGAAAGAAATGTATTAACGATTCTTTCTGTTGTCCTGCTACCAGAAATTCTTCTTGGAGCTATTGCATCAATCTCATCGAAGAATATTACAGTTGGGGCAGATTGCCTGGCTTTTTCGAAAATCTTTCTTATGCCCCTTTCGCTCTCTCCTAACCACATATTTATAAGCGATGGCCCTTTTACAGAAATGAAGTTTGCCTGGCTTTCTGTTGCAACCGCCTTAGCCAATAATGTTTTCCCAGTTCCTGGAAGCCCGTAAAGCAGAATTCCCCTGGGCGGTTTGATACCGAGTTTCTTGAATTCTTCTATATACTTCAGTGGCCATTCTATTACTTCCCTTAAGTTGTCTTTTATTGCATCAAGGCCACCTATATCAGCCCACCTTATATTAGGGTTTTCTATTAACACTTCCCTTAATGCGCTTGGCCTTACAATTTTTAGTGCTTCCTTAAAGTCTTCCTCTGCAACTCTCAACCTTTCTAGTAATTCTTTTGGTATCGGCTCTTTTTCTTTAAGATTGATTTCTGGCAAGATCCTTCTTAAAACATTCATGGCAGCTTCCTTTGCTAATGAAGATATGTCTGCTCCTACAAATCCATGAGTTATTTTGGCTAAGTTATCCCTTAAAACATCTAGAGAAGCATCTTTTATATCTGACTTTAGATTTTCTACTTCTTGTTGTTCAATTATCTTTAACAAGACTAATTGCTCTAGAATTGTCTTTATGCCCTCAGACAGATCACTATTAATCTCCACGTCTTTGATTGTGTAAAATTGTTGACGGATATCTCCAGAGTCTCTAATATCTCTAATATGTAAAATTTCCTCCAAATCTTCGGATTTTATTAATATTTCTTTTTGTAATTTTGGAATTTTTGACAAAGTTTCTAGATTCTTTTTAATCGTGATTTGTTGCTTGTCTAAGTATTCTAACTCATTTTTCAATCTGTTAATGTTGCTTATTATTGAATTCAATTCATCTTCTATTTTTGGTTTCAAACTAAAGATTTCTTTTAGTCTGTCTGAAATTTTTTGGGGTTTCAAAACAGAAATCTGGTAATCTTGTTTTTTATTTGATTCTGTGGGATACTTTCGTATCTTTGCTTCCTCTTTTTTTAGCTCACTTAATTCTTTTTCTTTTGTCTCTTGTTTCTTCGTTAAAGCTAAACTCTCTTCTATTAGCTTTTGTTTCCTCATTTCGAGTCTACTTTCACCATTCAAATTTTCAATAAATTTATATATTGTTTTACCCGCTGTAGCATTGTCCCAATAGTCTAATGGCATATTCCTAGAATGAATCTTGAATATTTCTAAGCGACCTTTTTTATTTGGAACACTGATTGCAATCTCTCTATCAAACCTCCCTGGCCTTCTTAATGCAGGATCGATTGCATTTGGTCTGTTTGTAGCTCCAATAACAACAACATTCTTTCTTGTCTTTAGTCCGTCCATTGCGGTATTATGCACTATTATAGGCAGATTGCCGGCTAAAAAATTAGAGTTTTCTGTCGTTAAATCGTACATTATCCCGCCGCTGGTCGTTTCTACACTTACAACCTGGCATGGAATTACTTCTGAGCCCTGTAATTGTGTTACTTCTTGTATAAATTGATTCTTTACCTTTCCTAATTTTTTTATAAAATAGCCTAAAACATAAGAGTTTATATTATAGGAAAGATTTGGTGATAAATATCTGTACATGTTGTCATCGAGTCTAATTTGATTTTCATCTCTTATTCTCTTTAATGTTTCTTTGATAGGGTATATTATTGTAGAAATTTGTTTTATTCTTTTATTGAACTCCAGAAGTTTCTTTTTTTTCCTGTTTAAATCAACAAATTCCAGAATTTTATCTAAGAATTTTTCATAGCTTTCGTAGCCACCACTTATTTTAACCGCAAAACAGTCATATTTTTTGATTTTAGAAAGTATTCCTAGTTGTAATAATAACCTAGATATTCCAAATGCGAGTTCTTTACTTTTTGTGTTGAAAATTATACGGTTTTCTACCGTGCCGTCGCCTTCCAATATACCTGCTAAAAGTGATGCTTTTACTGACTCTGGAGAGTCATATATAATATCTGGAATCTTTACGTTTTGAGATTTCTTACCAATCGGTATGCCGAAGTATTCATTTATGAAGTCTACAAATGGCTTTGAATATATGTCTAATCTAGACTTTTCTACATCAAAAGAAATATTCTTATCGCTAAAAAGTTTATTACATAGCTTGTATGCGATAAGACTTGTTTCACCAAATATATTAAACCTGCTCTTACTTAAGTTTCCGTCACTTATCAGCAATCCTAATAGTTTACCTAAGTCTTCATCTAATATTTTTGGGATTGGTATAAAATAAGATTCTTTTATCGGATATATTAACTTGTTTTCTTTTTTTGCTATTGCTACAATTTCATTGTCGATATAATCTAGGGATATAGCGAGTCTAATTTTATTATTGGTTATATTGACTATGCTAGTACGCTCTAACTTCCTTAAGTAATTATTCAATGACGCCCTATTGATATTTAGTTTTTCTTCTACGTGTTCTTTAGTTATTTCATTTTTTGAAAGCAAGATATTTAAGATTTTGATTCTTATATTATTTTTTGGTCCTTCTGGCAGCCTATTAAATTCTTTTAAGTTGTGTATATCATAAAGTGAAACGTATTTTCTATCAAAAATCTTAAAAAGAAGTCCTTCCCTTGTTACTTTAACTATCCATTTTTCTTTTTCTTTAAGATTAAAGATATTTATTTTGTGTATCTTTCCAGTAGAATCTAACTTTTTGGGTATCATCAAATAATCCGATATTTTTATTTCATTTGCATTTTTCCAATAAACACCTTGGTTGTCTATAACTAAGAATTTTGTAATTTCTGACGTTGTAATCTCATTTCCATTAGCAAGCGTGATTTTAAATGCATTTAGTACATTACTTTTTGTTAATGCAATAATTCTATTATTTGAAATTTTACCCGAAGAAGACAATCCTTGTACAAATATTTCATTTGAGGGCAATTTGTATACCACGCCATTTTTTATAAATTCTTTTCCTTTTGTTTCTTCGAATAATTCTTTTATTAATCTTATCTTATTCTTTAAATAAATTGGTGTGTTGGGATCTAAGCATAAGATTTGGGCGACTACTCTTCTTTCTACTTCGCCATGTGTTTCTTCTCTTTTTGGAGCGATAGCGTCAATTTCATCAATGAATATTATTGACGGTGCTTTATGCTCTGCATCTTCGAATATGTCGCGAATTCTTTTTTCAGAGTTATGAACTACAAATCCGTTAGCTATGAAATTGTGATATTTTGGGACTGTAAAGTCGTAAACGTGATTCTGCGATTCTTCTATTAAGTTGATAGGTGACCATATTATATCATTAGTGTTTAAAACATTCAATCTATTAATTAAGTCCTTATCTTCATTTAGGTTGCTTAAAACTTTAATTAATTTTTTAACTTGATGTCTTGTATAGCTATTTACATAGGGATTCAAGCCTAGTTTTATAAGCTCTCTATTTCCTATTTTATGTTTATTCTTAATCTCTATTATTACATCTTTTATGGGCTGTCTATTGTATATTGGTTTTTTATATTTGTTTGTTAACTTTTTATTCAATCTTTCTTTTCTAGTGGCATGGTTGAAGTTTATATAATTTTTAAAGATTTTAATAGATTCAAAATCACTAATAGTTAACTCGTATGTACCGTCTTTTCTGTATCTAAAAGTAGATTGAATATCGAATCTTAATAATAGATACTTGACACCTATTAGCATTTCTTTACTGGATGTATAATAAGAAAGTTGCATTCCGCTAGGAACTAAATGCACATGTCCATCGGTATCAAATAAACCTCTTAAATAAGCGGCTATGTGCCCTTTCGGCATAGATATCATATAATTAGGCACTTTTATTGTTTTTGCCTTGTTTTTTGCTGGTATACCCAAATTCATTAACAATCTGCCGATTGGCCTAGATGAGAAATAGTAACCATATTTTCCATCATAATCAATATTGTTTATTCCAAACAGTCCATTTACGATTTTTTTGAATTCTCTAATCACATTCTGGTCAGCATTTGTAAAATTAATGGTTGTTACTTGATTGAGTTTATAACCATATCTCAAGTGACCATCTCCAGCCAACAGCCCTAATAAGTACATCAAGTCTTCTGTTATTGTTGTAGGAATTTTACCTTTTCTCGACAATTTTAAACTGTCTATTGGACTTTTGATGTTAAGATTTCGTATGACCCAGGCAGGTGCTGCTTGGTGATACTTCAAGTCTTGTACTTTCTTTGGCGTTACATTCAATATATTTGCGACTTTTTTGTTATCGCCTTTAAGATTGATAAGGCCTCTTATCCATTCACCAGAAAATTTAGTGTTATCTTCTACAAAGTCTAAAATATTAGGTAAAACTTCTTTCATTTTTGGTAGAGAATTTGCTATAGCGACCTTCTCATTTTTTTTCAAATCTTTGGCAAATATCCATTTTATTATTCCTTTATTTAAAATGAGTAATTTCGATGTTGGAGTTAGCTCTATCATACTATGTGGTGTGTATATCTTTAATGTCTGCTGCATTCCCTTATCATAAACATCAGAGACTGGAAGTAGCGCAGTTTTTTGAGAATCCATATCTACAGAAACTATTTTATGGGTATTATTGCTTTCAACAGCTTCTTTTATGGTAGTCAAACCAGAACCATTTGTAATAATCATTGAGTCTGTTGCCACACATTCTCCGTAAAATTTATTCATTATCTCTGGACCATTTACTAGGATGAAGTTTGCCTCGCTTTCATTTGCAACTGCCTTTGCCAATAATGTTTTACCAGACCCCGGAGGGCCATGTAATAAAACTCCTGAAGGAGGATCAATTCCAAGTCTTGTGAATATTTCTGGATGCTTTAATGGCAATTCTACCATCTCACGAATCTTTTTTATCTCTTCATCTAGACCACCAAGATCCTCATATGTTACTTCTGGTATTTTTTCTTCTCTGACTTCTACTGCTTTAGGACTGATGCTTATTTGTGAATTCTCAGAAATTATAACCGCTGCCTTTGGATTTGTGTCTACAACTATAAATTTTATATTTCCAAGATTAAAATTTCCTATAAAAGTTTCTTCAAAAACCCCCATTATATCTTCAAATGAAGACTCCATTGTGGGGCGTCGTCTTCTTCTTGGACCACCAATCACCAATATGTCTCCTTTAACAGCAGCCCTCCCGAGTAAACTTCTTTTGAAAATTTCTGGATTGGCCTGTATCATTACGCCTTCTTGCGCTGGTGCAAGAACAAGTGATTTTGCTTCTTTAACATCTGCTTTCCTTACTTTAACTATCTCCCCTATACCTGTGCGAGCATTTCTTCTTAAAATACCATCCATTCTAATCACTGCTTGTCCAACGTCAGTAGGATATGCCCTATCAACAATTCCCACTGTAATCCTGTTGCCCTCTATTTCAACTATGTCTCCAGGCCTTACATCTATTAAATGCATTGTCTCGGAGTCTATTCTAACAATGCCTTTATATACCTCTTCTTGTAAGGCTTCCATAACTTTCAATGTTAATTCTTTTTTCTGTTGCATTTTCGTAAGTTATATATAAGTGAAGCATTGGGAAAAAAGGTTAATAAAGCTTTTGGTAAATCATGGCAATAAGTTCTGGAAATAAGGATTTTGATGAAATTATTAATGGCGGTTATGATAATTGCATTACTACTTTTTATGGCTCTGCTGGCACTGGCAAAACTACCTTTTGCTTAATGGCTGCAATAGAACAAACTAAATATAACAATAAGGTCATATTTATAGATACCGAATCTAACTTCTCGATAGAAAGGATAAAAATAATATGTCAAAATAAACTTGAAAATATACTAGGCAGGATAATCCTCTTCAAAGTTAAAAGCTTCAAAATACAACAAGACCAAATAAAGAACTTATTTAACTTAATTAATGTTGGAAATTTTTCATTAATAATTGTAGATTCTATCGGACATTATTATAGAAGTTTAGTTAAAAAGAAGCCAGATTTAGCAAATAAAATGTTAATAAGCCAATTAAAAATGTTAAAAAAAATTTCAGAAAAGCAGCCTGTTGTTATTACAAATCAGGTTTATACTGATATAGACAAAAATATTGTAAGAATGCTTGGTAGGTCAATAGTGGGTGGGTATAGCACTTACATAATAAATCTAGACAAGTCTGACAGAAGAAAATTGATTGTTAAAAAACCGCTAAAGAGAGAATCTTTTTTTC
Organism: Candidatus Woesearchaeota archaeon; assembly: GCA_016185565.1. GTDB lineage: Archaea > Nanobdellota > Nanobdellia > SCGC-AAA011-G17 > JAGVZF01 > JACPNH01. The sequence continues at coordinate 18,710 of JACPNH010000020.1, forward strand.
AAATTGTAGACCAAGGAATTAAGATTTTAAAATAATATTATTTTTTCTCCACTCTTCTTTTAGATTACAACCCATATTTATGCAATACTCAAATGGTCTTTTGCCTTTCCGAATTACAGCAACCAGTGGAAAGCCACATTCATTACAAACTTTATTTGTTGGTTTAATCAAAGCCTTTTTTGGAACAGAAAATGTATTTTTACATTCTGGGTATTTAGAACATGCGACAAAATACTGAGAATTTTTTTTAGAGTAGGTTATTTTCAGATTGCCGGCACATAAATTACATTTTCCAACAATGCTTTGTTCATTTTGTGTTTGAATATTAGCTTCTGATAATGACTTGCCAATTTTTATTTCGTTCTCCTTGAATCTTTTGAAAGTTTTTATTAGAATTTTTTTAGCTTCCTCGAGAACTTCTTGCTCATTTTTCTTTAATTCTTGTATTTGATCCATTTCTTTCTCGAAATGTCTAGTGAGATTTCCATCAACTATTTCTGAGCAAAATTTTTCCAATGTTTCTATAGTCTTAATTCCTAAATTTGTAGCCTCTATTGATTCATTTTGTACATAGTGCCTTTGATATAACGTGTCTATGATTACAGATCTTGTCGCTTTAGTTCCAAGGCCCCTCTTTTCTAGGTCTTTTATTATTGATGCAGGAGTATACCTTTTTGGTGGTTGAGTTTCCTTATCTAAGAGTTTTATTTCTTGTATATTTAGTTCTTGATTTTCTGCCAGATTTGGGAGCTCTTCTTCCTTAAATGGTATATATGGATTATAAAATTGATGCCATCCTTTTTTTAATGTAGTAACGCCTGATGCAATAAAAATTTCTGAGTTTATATCTATCTCAACATTTACTGTTTCTCTTATTGCGCTTTCTGCAAATGATGCTAATGTTCTTTTTACAATCAAATCATATATCTTTAGTTCTTTTTCTGAATTTTTTTTAGGCGATTCTCCTGTTGGGTATATTGCTGGGTGAGCAGGATCTGTTTTTTTACCATTATTTGGAGTAAGTTTTTCTTTGTTTAGTAAGTCGTCTACTAATTTTTTGTAAATCGACTGTTGCCCTAATAAAGATAATATTTTTTTATAATTTATCGAAGGAGGCAATTGATTCGAACTGGTCCTAGGATAAGAAATTATTCCTAGCAAATACAAGTTTTGGGCAATCTCAAGGGTTTCTTTAGGAGATATCTTAAAAACCCTATAAGCTTCAATTTGCAATGAGGTCAAATCAAAAGGATGGGGGGGTGATTGAGCATATTGTTTTTTGTATAGCTTTGAAACCTTTGCTTTTTTGTCTTTAGTTCTTTCAATAACTAACAATGCTTTACCTTTATCCCAGAATTTTCCCTCTTTATGAAAAGCTATTACATTTTTATTAGCATATTTTACTATTAATTCAATTTCCCAATAAGGCGTTGACTTAAATGCTTTAATTTCTCTTTCTTTATCAACAATTAATTTAAGTGCCGGGCCTTGAACTCTCCCAGTCGACATTATTTTATGATATTTAGTTGCATTTTTTATTGCTAATGTTAATGCTCTTGACGTAGAAATGCCCCAATAGTAGTCCAGTATATGCCTAGTTTCTCCTGCTTCAGCCAAACTATAGTTTATATCCGATTTCATATTTTTATAGGAGTTTATTAAGTCTTCTTTTGTTAGTGTAGAGAAATACATTCTAGATGCTTTTTTACTGCTATAAATAAGTTCTAGTATATTTTTAAAAATAAGCTCGCCTTCAATGTCTACATCACATGCATTAACATGAGATTCGGAATTTTTACTTAACATTTTTAGTACATCATAAAACTTCTTTGTAAATTTTGCTTTTTTTGATGATTTATATGCTGGAACCCACTCTATATCAAAAACTGGATATTGGTTAGATTTATTTTTTTCTGCTAGTGTAAATAAATGCCCTGCAGCTGAAGCAATAATTATTTTTCTGTTGTTATGTACAATTTCGTAGTATGCCACACCACTAATTGATTTTTTAACAGGTTTAGTCTCTGAAAGAGCTGTGGCTATTTTCAAAGAAGCCATCGGTTTTTCACATGTTATTAATTGATATGACATTTTAACAATATTCTTCATTAAAAATTTATACTTCAATTATTTTTCCTTTTTTTCCGACATTTATTATTCTTGTCCTACCTATTTCATCTTCTATTCCTTCAGCTTCATGGACATGCCCACATAATAGTAAATCAGGTTTTAGTTTGTCTATAGCTTTTCTAACGCCGGAACTACCTTCAAAATAATCACTGAATTTTTCTATTATTGACCCCTTGGGATGCACATGAGTTACCATAATCTTTTTTTTGACATCCTTAATTTTTTCATATCCCATCTTTAACAAGCTGAATATCTCATCTTCGCTTAATTGGAATAAGCCTATATTTGATGAACCGCAGCCGAAAAACACAATATTTCCAATTTTTATTGAGTAACCATGAAGATTTGTGGCATCATACATTTCTGCCAAAAAATCTGCTGTGGCTATAGTTTCGTGATTTCCTGGTATTAATAGTACTTTTTTATTCTTTTTTACAAAAGGGCCAACCAAATTTTCTGTGCTTTGCTCTTGAAAAGTCAAGTCTCCGCATAATATAACTAAGTCAACCTTTTCTTTCTCAGCTCTCTCGGCCAGAGCTCTAGCTAAAGTAGTGTCTCCATGAATATCAGAAGCTGCTAATATTTTCATTTTAGTGTTTTATATACTGCAGTATATATTTAAATTTATCTATTAATCTGGGAAAGTTTAAATACCAATTTTATATACTTAATTGAAATGGAAAAACTACAAGTATGTAGATTATGTGGAAAAAGTATTGCCTATTATGTATGTAGATTATGTGGAAAAAATGTATGCGCAAATTGTTATGATAATGGTATTTGTATAGATTGTAAGCTAGGCAAAAAACTAAAATCAAAATGAGAAACTTAGAAGTAGCAAAGATATTATACAAAATTGCAGATATTCTAGAATTTCAAGGAATTGAGTTTAAGCCTGTTGCTTATAGAAGAGCCGCTTCAAGCGTAGAATCTTTGAGCGAAGATATAGAAAAATTGTATGAAGAAAAAAAGTTAGAAGAAATTCCTGGCGTTGGAAAAAACATTGCAGAAAAGATAGCTGAAATAATAAAAACTGGAAAGTTGAAGTATTACGAAGAATTGAAAAAACAGGTTCCAATAGACTTAGATGAATTAATGAAGATTCCAGAAATTGGACCTAAAAAAGCATGCACTTTCTCATAAGATAAGAAATTTAGAGAGGATGGGAGAAAAAACTGAAGAAACAATATTAAGAGGTATAGCACTCTTAGAAAAGAGTAAAGGAAAAGTATTGCTTGGATATGTATTGCCAATAGCACAAGATTTAGAAAAATCGTTAATAAGTTTAAACGAAGTGGAAAGGGTGAATGTTGCTGGTTCTGTAAGAAGAATGAAAGAGACTATAGGTGACATCGATATTTTGGTGGTTTCTAAAAATCCTTCAAAAGTGATAGATTACTTCACTAAAATGAAATCTGTTGAAGAAATATTAGCAATGGGTGGAACTAAAAGCTCGATAAGATTAAAAGATGGATTGCAAGTTGATTTGAGAGTAATGAGTAAAAGGAGTTATGGGGCTGCGTTAAATTATTTTACTGGAAGTAAAGAGCATAATGTAGCATTAAGAAGGATGGCCCTGAATAAGGGATTAAAATTGAATGAATATGGGATATTTAAAAGAAATAAGTTTATTGCGGGAAAAGATGAAAAAGAAGTTTATACAGCTCTTGGATTAAGATATATAGAGCCGGAATTAAGAGAAAATACTGGAGAGATAGAAGCTTCTAAAAATAATAAAT
>JACPNH010000021.1:0-11967 GCA_016185565.1 Candidatus Woesearchaeota archaeon
CTCCATTTTTTATTTTTTTGCCAAGGCTTGTTTTTGGTATCCAGTTCTCTAAGGAAGTCGGTCTTCTCTCTATTACGACGCCCTGAGGCAATTCTTCTAAGGGCGCTGGCAATTCTGTTTCAGCCTCTAAGTCCTTAGGTTTTTTTTGTCCTTTCATTTATTTTACCTCATTCAAAATCTTTTGTTTAATTTCTTGAAAATGTGATGGTAGTTGTTCAGGCTTAAAGTTATTTTTTAAATATTTTCCAAATTGTTTGTTATATAGATTTTGATTTTTTTGCAATATTGAGGCATAATTAGAAATTATCTTACCTGAAATTGCTTCTTCAGATGGTAGGATGTCTTTTGAATGCGGAACATTAATACCAGAATCTAATACTCCTTTTAGTGCTGCATAAATTCTTGAACCTTTAATAGACCTATAGTTGCCTAGGTCTAAAATTGCGCTTTTTATATTTTTCTTTTTTGCCAATATTCCAGCGTATAGTCCAGCTAGATATGCAGTAGGAATATTTCCACGATTCGCTTTCCATCCAAGGCCTTGCAACTTCTTGGAGCTTATTGTTAACAAAACTTTATCGCCATTTTCATAAAATTCTGTAAATTGTACTATTGTATTATGAAGATTCGGGCGTATGACTAGCCTAATTTGGCCAGATTTTACTAGCGTTAATCTTTTTGCATAATTCGTCTTTTGCTCTAGTCTTCTTTTGAATTTTACATTATAGTTTTTATTTTTTGCCATTTTTATTCCCTAGTAACATTTTATTTTCATTTAAATACAACATGACGTGGCTTCTACTTCTAAAAAATCCACCCTTTGATTTTTTATAAAGTAAATTAAAAGTCTCATTAGTGATTATTTTTCTTTTTTTCAATGCGTATATCAAATTTCTTTGGGCTCTTATCTTATTCATCCATTCTTGTTTTGAGCTTAATCTTGCAGTTCTAGTCCCTTTTCTTGAACCAGCTCCCTGTTGGCGGCCCTTTCTTTTTTGTAGAAGCCTTTTTCTAGTTCTAAATCTTGAAATACCTGTTATAGGCTTCTTTTTTATTATGCCACTTTTTATTAATGACCTGAGATCTGCTTTTGTGATTGCCTCTTTTATGTCATCTAATCTTCCAGGATCAAACCAGACTCTTGTTTTTCCAGCATTCAATAATTTTGCAGCCAATCTTTTTTGAGTTTTTAGTTTCATACGCTTCTGTCACCGCCAGTCGGAATCCTTGTTCTTACACTATCTACTTTCGCAGTCTTGTCAGACATCTTTTCATGGGGGATATCATGGGGTTTTTTAGTAGGATGCTCTTTCTCTAAAAGCTTTTTTTCAAGTTCCTTTTCTTCTTCTTTTTTTTCTTCTTTTGTTAGTTCCTTTTCTTGCTTTTCCTCTGATTTCTTTATGAGTTCTTCTTTGGCTTTTTTTCTTCTTTCTTCTTTCTCTACTTTTTCCAATTTTAATTTTCCCTTAGATTTTTTTGCATCATCTAGGAATTTAGTAGGATTTTTTATGTTTAGAATTTTTATGTTTAACTGGTTGCATTTCTCTATTATTTGCATCTTCTTTTTTAGACCTAATCTTTTAGACAAAATTATAGCTTCTTTTTTAGGATCAATTTTTTCTATATCTTTTATGTTTGTTATTAGTACTTGTTTAAAATTTGAATGATGAAGGTAACGTGCTAATTTAGAGCTTCTATAACCTGAATCTGGCTTAGCTCCATGTCCTTTTTTCCTTAAACGCATTTTGTTATGAATGCCACGGGGCTTACGCCAATTTTGAGGTAGATGTAACTTATGAGCGTCTTGTCTAAGGAATTTTGGTTTTTTCTTCTTTAATTTAATTTTAAGTTCTATTAGTTCGATCAAGTTCATTTTAGTCTCCTAGATGGTTTTTGAACTATGTACACTCCATCTTGGAAAATTCTACGATCTCTGTTTGTTATTCTTGTAGCACTTTCTATATTAGCTGCACTTTGGCCTGCAGATTCTATGTCTACGCTTTCTATGGTTATTTCATCTCCCTTTATTGTGGCTTTTGTATTTGGATTGATATGAGCTACTCTAGGGACTTTTTCTCCCAAAAAGTTTTTAATTACAACCTTATTATTACTTTCAAGAGATACACTAATAGGGAAATGGCCGGATACGATTTTTAAGTGGTATGTGAAGCCTTCACTAACTCCCACAATCATATTTTTGATATGGGATTTAAAAGTCATAAGCATTTTTTTACTTTTTTTTGTAGTTTTTTTATCTATTTGCTCTAATCTTATGGCGTTGTTTTCTTTGGATATTTTGATGAATGGATGAGATAATTCCCTTTCTAAAGTTCCTTTAGGACCCGTTATTTTTATTATAGAATTATCTATTTCAACTTCAGTGCTTGAAGGTATTTCAATAATTTCCAAAATCTTTTTTTTGCTAGTAGACATATGCTATTAATCTTCCACCAAGGTTTTTTTCTTTTGCTTCATAATGGGTTGTTAAACCATTTGGAGTAGATATTATAATGACACCAAAATTCTTGGCAGGAAGGTATCTTTTCTCAAATTTTTCTATTTCATTTTTAGTAACGGAAAATCGAGGCTTTATTGCACCGCACTTGTTGATCTTACCTGTCAATTTTAATTTAAGGATACCTCCTTTATTATTTTCAACATACTCTGTTTTTTCAACATAATGGTATCTTTTCATTATTTCTAGTACATTTTTTATTAAATTGGAGCTAGGTTTTATGATACATTCCTGTTTGCCCACTTTTTCACAATTTAATATATGCGATAATGTATTTGATAAAGTATCATTAAGTGCCATTTTTTACCTCAGCTATACTTTTTGAATCCTATTTCCTTTGCAATGTCCCTGAAACATTGTCTGCATAAATGCATATCATATTTCTGGATATGGGCGCCGTAACGTCCGCATCTTCGACATTTTCTTGAGCCTATACCAAATTTTCTTGAATTTGGTGTGTTATGCTTTAAAAATTTTTTGTATTTTACTGGCTTGTTTGTTAACTGCCTCAACATTTTTTTAAAATTTGATGCTGTCATGATGCTGCCTCTCCTTCTTCTAGGATGTTTACATTAAATTTATTCCTTATAAAATCGACAGCTTCTTCTTTTGTGATAAGATGTCTTGAAGGAATTCCACTTCTTTTTATTTTACGTTTTTTAACTCTGTAACCTGCCCTCTCTAAAGTTACTGCGGTTTCTAGGCCTATGATTCCAATGTCGATATCGTAATTAACACTAGGTATGTCGATGTATTCCTTGATCCCAAATGAAAAATTTCCAGTATCATCGAATTTTTTTGAATCTAATTTGTTGTCTATTGCTTTCAATAACCTAGATAATAATTCTTCAGCCTTTTTTCCCCTTATTGTAACTTTGCATCCTATTGCCAAATTAGGCCTTAACCCCCATGTAGGGATTCTTTTCATGGTTTTTGTCTGAATGGGCTTCATAGAGGTTATTTTGTTTAAAAGTTTCATAGCTTTCTCTAGATTTTCTCCAGGTTGTCCTACACCAATGTTGAGGGTTACCTTTTCTATTTTTATTTGTCTCATTTTATTTTGAGGATTCATTTTCTCCAGGCACCGATATTACAACTTTGTCTTTGCCTATTACGAAAGCATAGTCCTTTAAAGTTTCAAACTTTTCTTTTCCAGATTTTAAAACTATCTTTGTTGGTTCATTTCCTTTTTGTTCTTTTATTGAATCTAAAACTCCAAGATGGCCTATTTTCTTGCCGTCAATTAAATAGACTATTACCCCCCTTTCAAATTTTAAATGATCTAAAAATGTTTTTTTATTTACATCATATACTAAGGTATCTGAAGTTCCGTACACATCATTATTTACAATAGTATTTCTTCCATCATAGAAATTAAGTTGAGTTTTTTTCTTTTTTAGGATAGTTTTGTTAATTATCTTTAATGGTTTTATTTCTGCTTCTTCTTTTGTTATTTTATGAAGCAATATCTTTCCATTTTTATCGAAAAATATTCTATAATGCTCATTAAGGCTTTTAATAGTAATAATAGCCATTAAGCCTACAGGAAAGTGATGGTCCTTTCTAATGATACCATCAACTTCAATTTTTCCGCTGTTTATGATTTTTTTGGCTTCTCTACTGGTTTTTGCATGCTCTAAATAAGCTCTGACTAATAAACCCAATGGGATAGAACTTTCTATGCTATAAGGCCCTGGAACTGGATGAATGGTGTATTTCTTTTCCTTTCTATTTATTTTCCAAAATCTCGGGGCTGCAATCCTAAACAAATGTTTTTTAACCATTTTTATTTCCTTTCAAGTATTTTTTTCCTCATTTTATCCTCTAAATTAAGTTCTATTATCTGCAAGTTTGAAGGATTAATCGGAGAGAGTGTTTTGGTGCCGTCTTTTCTTATGTTATAAATGTTTTCGAGGTAGACCTTTGTTTCTTTTAGCAATATTTTTGAAACTTTTTCTACTCTTCCTTCAAACTTGCCGTTCATTATCTTTACTTTGTCCCCTCTCTTTAAAGGAATATTCCTTTTTGTATATTTTTTCCTTAAATCTTTTGCAAGATTCACTGAAATTAATTTATTTACTAAATGTTTTTGTATATTATAGCGATATTTTCTTTGTTTTCGAGGATTTTTACTAGACCTCCAAAATTTTGAAAATAAGCCTTTCATTTACACTACCATTCCTGCCAATTTTGCTATGCCGGGCCATCTGTCAGCTGCTTCTTTTGCAACAGGCCCCTTAATCATTGTTCCTTTAGGATTGCCCTTGTCGTCTTTTAAGACTACTGCAGCATTGTCTTCAAATTTTATTCTTGTGCCATCTGGACGTTTGTATTCTTTTCTCTGCCTCACTATTACTGCTTGAACTACCTGCTTTCGCATTTCTTGAGTGCCTTTAATTACAGATGCTGTAACTAAATCGCCGATGCCTGCTGCTGGATAACGTCCCTTTGTAGTTTTTATTGTTTTTATTGAAATTATTTGAATTACTTTAGCTCCTGAATTATCACAGGTTTCAATTTGTGCTCTTTTTGGAAGGGCCCTTACAACTTTAGCTTTTAATGCTTTCATTTTTTTCTATGATTACAAATTTTTTTGTTTTTGATATAGGGCGGCATTCCATAATTGTTACTTTGTCGTTGATGTCTGCATTTATGCATGGAGGATTATGAACCTTGACTCTGGTTCTTCTTTTTTCATAACGTTCGTATTTAGGCAGGTAAAATAAACGAGGCCATTCAACTACTGCAGTTTTGTGGGTGTCTTTTTTTATTATCGTACCATTAAATGTACGGCCCCTTATTTTTAATCCACTATGGAATGGACAATGCTTATCAGCACATGCTTGCTTTGGTAAACTTACTTCTATCCCTATATTTACATTATTTTTCATTTTTTTAGTCTCTCCTCAGCTCTGCCAATTAGTTTATTGCCGTCAATTTCAATTTTGTTGTTGTTTATTTTGATTAACATTTTAACTTGGTTTTTGATGATTTTTTTTATTCCATACTGGGTTTTTATTTTGAATGTAAATTTTGTTTCGTCTATAATCTTGCCGTTCATTCCTATTAAACTTGGATTTTTTGAGCTTATTATCTCTATATTTAGCCCTATGAACTCATGTTTCAAAAGATACTTTGTATCTATCATTATTAGCCTATTTCTATAGCCTTTGGGTTAAAACCAAGATTGATTAGGGCCTCTTTGGTTTTGGTTGAATGATTTCCTTGGAGTTCTATAACACCTTTTTTTACTGTACCGCCGCATGCAAGTTTGGACTTTAGCTTCTTTGCGACTTCTTTAACTTGTATGTATGATTCGTCTAAACCTTCAACCAAAGTTATCTCCTTACCGAATTTTCTTTTTACAACTCGGATTCTTATTTCTTGTTCTTCTTTTGCTATGGTTTCACAAACACAAAGTTCTTTTTTCAGCCCACATTTTGGGCATACATCATTCATACCTTTTGGTTACCTCCCGTTTGCTTTTTTAAATTTAAGTGAGTATAAATTCTTGCTATAGTTCTTTTTATTTCTTTTATGCGGCCTGGTTTTTCCGGAATTGTGCCGATGGCCCTTTGGGAATTTATTTTTATTAATTCCTTTTTTAGATCGTTCATTTTTTCTTTCAAAGATTTTTCATTCATCTGTTTTAATTCAGTTTTCTTTATTATTGCCATTTTCTGATTTTACCTTTTTACTTTTTCTTTTAGATTTTACCTTTTTACTTTTTCCTTCTTCAATAGAGTCTTCAGTAGATGATTCTACTTTTGAAGAATCAATTTTAGATTCTATTTTTTGTTCTTTTTGCTCTTCTGGTTTGAGCTGCGGTTCTTGTTCTATTTTTGTAGTATCTGGTTTTATAATTTTTATATCATCGGGAAGCTTAACATCAGGCTTTAATATTCTTACTTGAATTCCTACAGCCCCAGATCTTAAATGAGCGATGGCGTAGCCTTTATCAACAAAATTTTCTGAAATGTCCCCCGATTTTTTTAGATATCCTGCTTTAAATCGCCAGGATTTTGCTCTTTGACTTGGAACTCCTCGTCCAGAGATTATAATTTCTGCACCTATAGCTCCAGAATTAATTATATCCTGTAATTTTTTATATCCTATAGACTTGAATCTTTTAGGACCGTACTTTTCAAATACATGGACTATGTGCTTGGCAACATATTTGGAATTTAAATTGGGATTTTCAATTTCTGCAACTTCTACTTGAGGATTATCAAGCTTAAATCTTTTTTTTAATAATTCAGCTAGGTCTTTTATGTTGGCTCCTTCTCTTCCAACTATTAATCCGGGCTTTGATGTGTAGATTGTTATTTTTTCTCCTAAAGGAGTTCTTTTTATTTCAGTATGGCTATAACCAGCCTTGTCTAGATTAGTTGACATGAATTCTTCAATTTGATATTCCTTTATTTTTCTTTGAATAAATTGCCTTTCAATCATTTTTTAACTTCCTTTTCTATTGCCTTTATAAAAATATGGCAGCGTTTCATTTTACGCCTTCTTTTTCTGCCTTGATGCCACATTTTATTGCCTTTATTGGCAATAAACTCTTTAATTATTAAGTTATTAGTGTCAATGCCTTTGTTTTCTGCATTTGCTTCAAGTGAATCTAGCAGTTTTAGTATGAGCTTAGAAGCTTTAATTGGATAACGTCCTGAAGCAATTCCTCGCTTATGACCAAGATCTCTATTGTATCGTTTAAAAGGAACAGCAGCTTTTTGAGCAATTACATTTTCTAGTAATACCTTTGCTTTTTTGAGCTCTTTATTTTTGACAAAGTTTCCAATTTCTACTGAAAACTTCCTTGAAATAGGAATATTCCACGAGCTAACTGAGGCGTAATGTATTTTTTCATTATTTATTGATTGATTTATTTTGGATGTCATTTTTTTATTTAACTGATACGGCAGCACTTGATTTTGTGGCTCCAATACCTGGAGCTGAGTGCTCTACTCTTTGTCTATTATAGGTGAATTCACCTAAATAATGACCGAGCATTTCTTCTGTGATTAGTATAGGCATAAATTCTTTTCCTCGATGGATATGTATTGTGATGCCTATCATTTCAGGAATTACTATCATGTCTCTGAGTTGCGTTTTGATTGGCTTTTTTAATTTTCCAGATTTGAACTTGCGAATTTTTTCTAAAAGCCTTTTTTGTTGCTCATTTAAGCCCTTTTTTAATGTACGCCTAACTCTTGCAGTAGCAATTTTCATAAAATCGTTTATCGTCATTGATTGTAGTTCAGGCAAGGTTTTTCCTTTATATGTGAATTCTTTTTTGACCATTTTTACTTCTTCCTACCAGTTCGTTTTGCTCCTATTAAGCCGACTTTGGCTCCGGGTGGAGCGAATTTGGATGGTGTTTTAGGCTTTCCAATATGCCTGCCACGTCCTGATCCAAATGGATGATCGACAGCATTCATTGCGACAGCTGAAGTTCTAGGGTATAGTCTATTTCGAGATTTCATAGCATGATGCCTTTTACCAGCTTTAACAAATGGCTTGTCTCCCTTGCCAGATGCAGCTAAAATTCCTATTGTAGCGCGGCACATTCCGTTTAGTTCTTTGAGTTTTTTTGAAGGAAATTGAATAGTAACTTTATCTTCGGTTTTAGCAACTATTACAGCTGAACATCCAGCAGCTCTGATATACTTGCCCCCATCTCCCGGATTCTGCTCAATATTGCATATTTGGGTTCCAATTGGTATGTTTATCAGAGGCAAGGTATTCCCGAGGTCAGGAGTTGCCTTGATTCCTGATTCTAGTGTTTTATTTGTGTTGATGCCTTCTGGAGCCAGCATGTAATTTTTTTCTCCATTGTTATATTGGATTATTGCTAGAGGAGCTGAATGTCCAGGGTCATGGATAATATTGATTACTCTTCCAGAGACAACATCTGTTTTTTCCTTTAGGTCATAGATCCTGTGGGTTATTTTTCCTATATAGCGGTGACTAGGTGAACGATATCTAGGGCCTCCACGGCCACGATGTTGTGAAATAATATTCTTTCCCATTTTACATTAGTCCTAGTTGAGTTGCCACGTCAATAGCAGGTGTTTCATGCGAGAGTTTAACATAAGCCTTTTTTATGCCTTGTGGTGAAATCATGGTGTTTATTTTCAGTACTTTTACCTTGAATAAGGTTTCAACAGCATTTTTTATTTCTTTTTTTGAGGCTTTAAGGTAAACCACAAATATTAATTTATTTTCAGCTTCTATTAATCGAACTGATTTTTCTGTGGTTAGAGGATATTTGACAATTTTATATGGGTCCATTTTTTATATCACATTTTTAATTTTCTTAGTTTTTTCTTTAATTGATTTTTTGTTTGGCATAAAAAGACTATTTGTTTTTAATCTTTCAATAGCAGCCTTACTCCATATTAATAGACGGCCTGGATTTCCGCCTGGAGCAAGTAGGAATGCATTTAGCTTATCTACTACAATTATATCAAAGCCTTGCATATTATTTATTGCCTTGATTAATGGGCATTCTTTTGAAACTATGATTAATGGGCCCGTTTTCTTTTTATACTTTCTGCCTCTTAATTTGCCTTTGCCAGGCCTTATACTTTTGTTTCCTAATCTTAATAGTTCTTCTTTTAGGCCTATTTTTATTAAAATATTTTTTACTTCTTTTGATTTAGACAAAGATTCTATTTTGTCTTCTAGGATTAATGGGGCATTATAAAATTTATGGCCATGCAGTTTTATTAATTCTGTTTGTAGAGATGCTGATAAAGCACTTCTTATTGCTTTTCTCTTTTCTTTTTTGTTTATGTACTTAGCATAAATTTTAGTTACTTTTGGAGGATGAGCTCTTCTTCCACCTACAGTGCCTGGAGCAAAGGCTCCTATCCATATAAATTGCGAGCCTCTTTTTGAGATTATCTTTCTAGGAGCTCTTGACATTCCTCTGCCGTAAGTGGCTTTAAAATCCCTTCTTCTTCTTGAAAGATATGCATACTGCCTAAAACCAGCTTCTTCATAAGCTCCATAAGGCTGCCTTAGAGAGCTTTGAACAGCTTTAAATGCTCTTCTAATTAGATCTGGCCTTACTTCTTCATCGAATTGAGAGGGCAATTCTATTGTTGCAATTTTATTTGCCTGTAGATCAAGTATATCAGCTTTCATTGCTTGGATTCCAGACTTATGTAATTTATTTCCATAGGCATAATTTTATGATTTCGAAAAGCTTCGCTAAGCCTTATTAATCTTTTTTGGGGTCCTAGAACAGAGCCTTTAATTAAGATATAATCAGATTTTACTAAGCCGTAATGCGGAAAACCATCTTTAGGATTGATTTTTTCTGGATTTGAATTTATTTCTAGGATTTGTTTGTTATAATCTGTTCTATTATGGAATCCCATCTGGCCTTTTTGAGGAACTCTGAATGAGACCTTTTTAGGAGTCCAAGCTCCAAGATTTCCGGCTGAACGTCTTTTCTTTTCAGATTTGTGGCTTTTTAAAGTAACGCCAAATCTTTTAACAGCACCTTGTAGACCCTTGCCTTTTGTAACTGCATGAATATCAACAAATTGCCCAGGCCTGAATATCTCTTGGATTCTTATTTCTCTGTCTAGAAGAGCCTTTGCAAATTCATATTGACTTCTGGGATTATTTCCAGAGAGGGAGATTTCAAATATCTCAGGATTTTTCTTTAATTTGATTAATTTTGGTTGAGTATAGAAACAGATTCTTACTTCTGTAGTCTTGCTTAGTATTTCATCAAGATTTTTTTCCTTTTGTTTTTTAGGAATATTTATTTTTCTTGAAAGTTCTTTATCTAGTTTTGTAGATAATATCTCACTAATAAGCTGCAATCCATTATCTGTGTTTTTATAGAATCTTATTGAGTAAGTTTTTAATGGGGGGCATTCAAGAACTGTGGCGGGTATAGAAACAAGCTCATTTTTTAAGGGAGAATTAGGATTTGTGTTTTTGTAAATAATATGTGTCATGCCGACTTTATAGCCCGCAAAACCCAAAATCTTTAATTCTTTAATATCTTTAAACCATGACCTAATTCTGGGATAGATCCTTTTAGCTCGAACTCTATGCCAATATTGCAAACTCCCGGATCTTGGGCTATGTGCACGCGCCATTTTTTGTTTTTATTTGATTTTTCAAGTCAAATTATTTTGTTTATAAATCTTTCTTTAGATTTTTTTGAGAATCAGATGGCTAAATAAGCTCAATCCTATTTCAGATCAGTAGGGAATATTTTATGAATAAGGACTATTTATAAAGATATCGTTTTTAAATTAAATCTTTTTCTTACTTTTTCTTAACCTAATTGAAAAATAATTCCTTAATTTTATAGAAAAGGTTAAATATAAGCTTTTTTTATTAAAAAAGAAAGATTTAGGAGACTATTATGCCTAGGGAAAATATTTTACCTTTAGCAGCGATGGAAAAACTACTTAAGAAATCTGGAGCAGCTAGGGTCAGCGAAGATGCCAAGGAAGCCTTAAGGGGATTATTAGAAGAAACTGCTAAGGAAGTTGGAGAAAAAGCTGTAAAGTTTGCAGCACATTCAGGAAGGACAACTGTAAAGGCTGCAGATATACATCTAGCTAAAAAATGATTTACAAGGATTTATTAATTACTTTATACATACAAGCAATATTCGTAAGCATAGCATTTTGGGAATCATATTTAGAAGGTTATAATGCATGGGCCCAAGGCAAGCATGGATGGAAGGTTAGGGTAGCTTTTTTAAAAAAAGAGCCTCTAACCGCTTATCATTTGTTCCTCTATTTGATTACTATACCATTATTTTTGATGTTGCCATTAATTATTTTTGGTTTTAATCGACACATATTCTTACTTTTAGTGGCTAATTATTTTGTTGGCTTAGTTGTTGAGGATTTTATTTGGTTTGTGGCAAATCCAGTTTGGGGTGGTCTTAAGAATTTTAATTCTAGGAAAGTTTATTGGCACAGATTTTTTAAAATAGGAAATTTTGAAATACCAGATTTTTATCTTTATTTTTCAGTATTAGCCTTAATAATATTTAGCCTTCTTTATTTTTTGCCCTAGACTTATTCAATCTAAGGTTCAGAAAAATTCAAAAAGCTTTTATATTATAAATTAAAGAAATAAAATTTTGATAAATAAAGAAAAATCATTTATATTATAAAAAGAGGTTTAAACTTATATGAAAAATCCATATTCTGAATGGGCTTTAAATTATGATGATGTTGTAACAAAATACCCTGTAGTAAGGACTATAAGATTTCAAGAACAAACAATTTTATATTCCTTATTCAAGAGATATTTTAAAGCTAAAGATGATATTTTAGATGTTGGCGCTGGAACTGGTTATTATAGTTTAGGGATAGCCAAAAATGTAAGAAGTTTAACAGCTCTTGACCCATCAAAAGAAATGTTGTTTATACTAAAAAACAAAATTTCTAAAAATAATATCAAAAATA
>JACPNH010000021.1:11974-31114 GCA_016185565.1 Candidatus Woesearchaeota archaeon
ATATCAAAAATATTTATATTATTAATGACGATTTTTTAAAGCATAAATTTAATAAAAAATTTGATAATGTCATTTCTATTGGTGTTTTGGAAATAATAAAAGCTCCAAAGGAATTTATAGAAAAATGCCTTAATTTAACTAAGGACAATGGTGTGGTTATTATTTTAGTACCAAATAAATCATTTTGGTTCGGTATATACAAATTTTTATTTAAATTGCAAAATGTTAAACCTAATTGTTATAGTGAAGATCAGATTAAAGACTGGTTTAAAGATTATAATGTTAAAACTTATGAAACTGGATTAAAGTTAAGGTTCACCAAAGGATTGTCTCTTATCGCAGTTATAGAAAAAAATAAAAAAATTAAGTAAATGGCTATAAAATCTGTGAAGATTCTGGGGAATAATTTTTGTATTTTTAGATCTTATACTTCAAACACCTTTCATTTTTTTTGTTATATCTATATTATTATTACACTTAGAACATTGAAATCTTAAGACTTCTACAGAAGATTTTTTTCCTGTTTCTTCATCAAGAATCTGTACTTTTTTTCTTTTAAAAGGAACAACTGCTTCGCCCTTATTTCCGCAATGAGGGCATTCATATATTATTTCTACATTTAAACTTTCTTCATACTCATCTTCGGGAATGGTGTAGCCACAACTCTCACATATGTATTCTTTAGCACGAATTTTTATCTTTCCTTTTGTATCTTTTGGCTTTGACATTAAAGATTTTCCGCATTTTTGGCATTTTTGCTTGTACACCCATGCCGTGACCTTCCCATTACCAATAGTTCTGTTAGTGAAATAAACGCACTGCTCTATTGATACTGGTTCAGTAACCATAAACATGAAAACCAAACTGATGTATTTAAATATTTTTTCTTATTAATTGTTTTGTTATGACAAAGGCGACTATTGATAGTTATGTTTTAGGCGTAAGAAAGAGTAGAGTTTTAAGTGCAGGATCCCCAATAAAATACTATTATAATCTAAAATTCCCCACTGAGGATTCGGAAATTTTGAATGCATTTACCACTTCTCTTGATTTACTTGCAAGTATAGTATGCCTTATAGCTGATAAGGATAAATCCAAGTCAACTAGTATAGTAGTTATGCCTACAGGAAATTCTATTGATTATAATGCTCTGTCTGGAAGAGAATTAAAAGAGCTAGAAGCTTGTTTAACCAGAACAAACACTAGCCCGCTTTATAATGGCAGATTGAAAATAGAATTTAAATATGATGCAGTTTATAAGCAATAGATAAACTTTTTAAACAAACTGAATTCTTTGAATTTGTTAACATAGCCCCGTGGTGTAGCGGCCAAATTTTTAGCAATAAAAAGGCTATGCATTACAGGCTCTGGATTTTAAGGAGTAACCTGTCGACCCAGGTTCGAATCCTGGCGGGGCTATTTAATAATTTTATAAGTTAACTAAGTAATCTTTAATTAATTATAACTATGATAATAAAAACAACAAAGTTTAGCATAGCACTAAAAACTCGCCTAGGTAAATGGTCAATCAGTTTAATTATTGTTTTCTTTTTTTTATACGTATTGTCCCTACTCCTCGTTATGTCTGGTCAAGGAGGTGGCGCTACACTCTTTGATAATTTAGTGCTCACTATTCCAATATTTCTTGCAGGAATTTCTGGCATACTTGCTTTCTTCACCGGCATAATCAGCATTGTGAAAAGCAAAGAGCGTTCAGTCCTTGTTTTTCTAGCAACAGCAATCGGTCTTTTTGTTTTGATTTTCGTACTTGGCGAGTTTTTGTTTCCACATTGAAGCTTAGTAAGAATTGTACAAACAAAACTAGTTAATTTTATAAATTAAGTATAATCAAGAATTCTTAAAGCTCCTGTAGTGTAGTCCGGTCAAATTAACTATAATGTTAAGACTAAGCACTCGGGCTTCTCGAGCCTGTAACCCGGGTTCAAATCCCGGCGGGAGCAGCTTAATTCTATTTATCTTTAAAATCAACTAAATTTAGAATTTATCTACAAATTGCAAATATGCTTTACAGTGTTTAGAAATTACACTGAACTGTTCCTTTTCTACACACATGATGCCTCTTAAATGATCGGAATTGGTTCTCCACCCTCTTCTTCAATTTTTAATGCCATATTAGCTGTGAGAAGACTCATCATAAAATAATGCAATTTTACTAAACATTGACCTCGGCTAATATCTTCTTTGCATTTTGGGCAAATAATGGAATTTTCAACTGCCACCCTCTGTGAAGGATTTTCAATTTCATAGTATATTCGGCCGAGATTAAAGTATCTTGTTGCTTTTCCACACCTCACACATTTAATATCAATTTCCATATCTCTCAATAGAAACATTAATAAAGTATTTAAATATTACAGTAAGTATGAATACAGACACAATTACAATACCAAAAACAGAATATGAACAAATGAAACAAGAGTTAAAAACACTTAGAAATATAAAGATTTATCAAAGGTTACTTGAATTTGAAAACAATATTGCAAAAGGCCAAAAATTTACAAGAAAAGATCTAGGATTTTAGCAATTTTCTTCTGATTTTTTCTATTGTTCTTTGTTGCTTCTCCGGACTAGTTTTCATTTCAAATTCAAAAACATAGATTTCATTAGTATTCCTATTATGCTTAAAATAAAGCCTTATCGGAGGATTTTTACTCTTAATCTCATAAATGAAAAGTCTAGAATCTAGTAAATCACCAGCATTTGGGCCTAGGAGCTCTATTTTGTCTAACATTTTAGTTAGAATATCTTTTATAAATTTATTTTTAGAAGCTTTATTAAGCTGCCTTACAATAACATTATCAAAGATTAAGGTATATTTATCAGTCATTTTTAACTTCTTTATTCTTTAACTTTACAAAAATTAAATTTCCTTCAGATGTAACATCTACATCAAACTCATCGCCAGAATTTAGGTTAGCCCTCTTAATTTTTTCTATAGGCACAGTTAAGAAGTGTTTGTTTTTATATGTCTGTAATTTTACCATGCCAAAGATATTTATAGTAGTACCCATTTATATACTTTGTATATTGAGTTTAGTTAAAATGCCGGATATTATGAAGGGCTTATTCTGTGCTCGGCGGTAGCATATTTTTTTATTATTTTTGCTATTTTAATAGCAGATTCTGGGCTAGCAAGCTTCGCTGCACTAGCTTTCATTAAGTTAATGGCTTTTTTGTCGTTTATGAGATTATTTAAAATCGACTTTAATTCATTAAACGGACTGGTGTTTATTGCTACATTTTTTGAAACTAAGTAATTTGAATTTTTTTGCTCTATGCCTGGAAGAGGATTAGTTATTAGTATGGGCAGTTGCATTGCCAGAAGTTCTGAAGAAGTAACTCCTCCTGGTTTTGTAATTACTATGTCAGAAACTCTATAAATTTCATCTATTTCTTTAGTGTATCCAAAAACCTTAATTTTAGTAAATTTACTTTCTAATTTGTTCTTAAGGTTTTTATTAGTGCCTACGCAAGCAATTATTTGGTAGTTATTATTAATGAGATTAATTATTTTTTCAAAATAACCAATGCCAGAACCACCACCCAATACCAATACAGTGGGTTTATTTTCTAAATTAAACTTACTAAGTAATTTATTTTTATTTTTTTTAATAGAAAATTCGGGATCTATGGGTATGCCAGTTACATATATTTTTTTATACATAGAACTCATTTTTGATTTTATTTCTTCATTAGGCACTAAAACAACATCTGCCTTAGTTCTTAAGTGGTATGTAAGAATGTCAAAATCTGTTACAACATATATTAAAGGTATATCTTTATTTAATTTTGATATCGCAGTACATGGAAAGGCATGGGTGCAAACTATGATATCGGGCTTAATTTTTTTGATTATTATATCAAACTTGTTTTTATAATAATTATATACACTATTTTCGATAGGTTTTAAGGTTTTTAAAATAGATTCTTCATATTTGTATATTAATTTAAGCAAATAAGGAAAGAGTTTTATGGCAGTCAGTCTTATGACTCTTATAATCCTATCTAGATTTGTTGTGCTTTCTGACAGACCATTTAAAGTTACTACTTCGGCATTTATATATAATTTTTTTATTGATTTCTCTATTGCTTGAGCAGATCTCTTATGTCCAAGACCTAGGGCAGCTGTGTAAAGTATTAATACCTTCATGATGTAGAATTAAGATTCATAAAAATTAAAAAGCTTAGTATTACACCTTATTTAAAGATAATCTATTTAAATCAAAGCAATTTATTAAAATAATGGCAAGGAAGAAAACTAAAAAAAGACTGTATCTTTTATTGCTTATAGTTTTTTTAGTCGGAACAATATTAGGATTGAGTGTTGATTATAAATTAAGACCGGAAAATTACCAAACTATTGTTAATGAAAATGTCGATGTAATTAAATACGAACCTACTAATTTATATAATAAAAATGTAGGAATAGCCCAGATAAAGATACCTGCTGTAGACAATAATGGAAATGGGGTTGCCACTAATTTAATAGTGGAAGCTACTCCTGGAACTGGAAAAACACTAGTTGACATAGATAGTTTATTGTTTATAGCTGATACCCAGAATAGTATTAGGGTGGCTAAAGAAGTTGCCGCTAAATTTACTGGCTTAGATTTAAATAAATATGATTTAGTTTATCATTTGGATGCTAATGCTTCTGTTATTGGAGGTCCAAGTGCTGGGGCAGCCGTAACAATAGCAACTATTGCAGCTTTAAATAAGCAAGAATTAAAAGACAATGTGATGATTACTGGGGGCATAAATCATGATGCCACTATATCTCCAGTAGGTGGAATAGTAGACAAGGCCATTGCATCAAAAAAAGTAGGGGCTGATTTATTTTTAGTTCCTTTAGATCAAAAGGAAGAAGTAGTTTATGAAAATAAGGAATATTGCAGAAAAATCGGCCTGACAGAATTCTGCACTGTAGAGCAAATACCAAAAAGAGTAAGTGTGGAGCAAGAAGCCAATATAAATGTGATTGAAGTTGGCAATATAACAGAAGCCTATCAGTATTTTGTTAAATAATTAAACATACTCTATAAAAACATAAGACTTTTATTCTAAATGCCTTCTACCTAGCTAATGGGCCTATGGTCTAGTGGCTATGAAGAAATTAGCAAACACTGCTCTCACTCAGCAGAGATCGAGAGTTCGAATCTCTCTGGGCCCATATTTTTTCGAAAAGTTTATATACTATAGCTACTTATATAGTTACTATGGAAACTACAATACAAATAAGTAAATCTTTATTGAATGAACTGAAAAAAAGAAAGCTTGGTGATAAAGAAAGCTATGAGAATGTAATCTGGGATTTATTAGAAGATTCTATGGAGATCTCAGAAGAGACAAAAAAGGACCTAGAAGAATCTAGAAAAGAATTCGAACAAGGCAAGGTAAAAACTCTCGCACAGGTAAAAAAAGAACTTAAACTATAAAATGTATGACATTGTTTTTACAAATAAGGCCGAGAGAGAATTTAAGAAATTGGAAAAGAATATCCAAGAAAGAATTGTTTCATCTTTAGAAAGATGTCGTTTGAGACCTGAATCACATTTTGAAAGACTGGTTGGGGATAAAGGTTTTAAGTTAAGAGTTGGTGATTATAGAGTAATAGCAGACATAATTCATGATAAAATAATAATTCTTATACTAAAAGTAGGACACAGAAAAAATATTTATGATAAATTTTAGATTTAATTTTATAATTTCGAATCTCTGGCTATGTTCTCTGGGCCCATACTAATAGAAAAATTTAATAATGACTAAGTTTCATAGATAAATATAAAGAGGTGGTATTAATTGGTAATAAAGGTTAAGGAATTTCGTGTTCATTTGGGTGTTTTGGACGAGCAGATAAATCAATTCTTAGCTGAAAATAAGGTTAAAAGATTAATCGATATAAAGTATATTGCCAATAACGTGGGAACTTTTGCTCTTGTTATTTATGAGGTTTAGTTTTTTATCGTAATCTTGTTTTTCTTTATTAATTTCTCAACTAACTCACATGCTTTGCATACTGTTCCAGAGCAAGGCTCTCCACATTTAAGACATTCTTTTATTCTTGAGTTAGTAAATTTATACTTATCTTTTAATAATGGGAGTACCTCAATGTAGCTATTTATTATGCTGTATTTAGTTCCAGGGTGCTTATTTTCAAATTCATTTAATAGATCTCTTATCTCTCCACGAAAAGAAAATTTTGCATGAGGGCATTCTATGAATTCAGAGCTAGTAAAACCCTTTAAGTAAGCATATAACATCACTTCTTTTTCTGCCATGAAATATAATGGCTTTATTCTAGGAATAAATGCCTTATTCCTTATTACACCTGTAATGGGCCCCATCCTGGCATTTAATTGAACGTTGTTACGGAACTGGTTCATTAAAACTGCTTGTGCTTCATCATCAAGATTATGGCCTGTTGCCAGTTTTGTGGATTTTAATTCACGAGATTTTTTATTGAGAAGATAGCGTCTAAATACCCCGCACATCGCACATGGTATAATGTCAGTTGTTTTTGTTAATTGATCTAAAGTCTTACCAAATTCTTCTTTATAACTGTAAATTTTTAATTGTATATTATGCTCTTTGCAGAATTTTTTTGCATTCACTATAGTTTTGTCTCTATAGCCCTTTATGCCTTCATCTATTAGTATAGCGAAAGTTTCAAAATTCTTAATTCTTGAATTTAATTTGTTCAGTAGATGTAGTAAGGTTAAAGAATCTTTCCCGCCAGAAACCCCAACTGCAATTCTGTCATTATCTTCAATCAACTTATATTTGAAAATTGTTTTAAATACCTTCTTCTCAAAGTATTTAATGAAATCATTTCTGCATAGTTTCCTGCCAGATATTAGGGTTATTACAGGTTTTTTTTCACAAAATTGGCATGCCATATTAGCTATATATTTAAGACATTTAAAAATATATTCTTTTGCTTATATCCATTAAAAATAAATAGTTTTATAAACGCTAATTTATTGAATAAATGCTTTTAAAATGCCAAACGGTAATATTGAAGAAATAGATCAGGAAATGTATGATCAGTTGTACCTAGTAGTAAAAAGATTAGTTGGGGAAATGCATGCTGAAGATTTTAGGAGTGCCGTTGTTGAGAATATAATTGTAGTTAGGAAATTTGATAAAATCACGCCGTTATCTGAGCTGGTTAAGCACTCTATAGGTGTAAATTTAGCAACTCTTTATTTTAAAGAAAGAGAAGAAAAATCTTTTCTTGAGAAGTTAAGAAGCTATTTTAGAATAGACGATGGTGAAGATATCTTTGAAGTGTTGCAAAGAAACTTGCATAATATGAACGATCTTGAAAGACTTGTAGCAGAAGATATGATATGTTATAAAAAAACAAAAGAAGTCGCAGATGTACACAATGTTGGCGAATCTTTAATTTGCGCGTACTTAAAAGTAATAAATAGAAAAATAAACTCTGGAGAATATTCTTAAAATGAACATATATGAAAATTTTAGAACCTTGATTGGCAAGGAAGTTTTTACTGATATACTTGGCCAAGAAAATACCAAAAAGCAATTACTATCGGCTTTAATAATGTCCAGGCACGTAATTATTGTGGGGCCTCCAGGCATAGGAAAAACGACTCTGGCAAAAAATGTTGCCAAATTGCTTCCAGATTTAATAGTTAATGATTGTAGTTTTAATTGCAGTCCAGAAAACCCAGTATGCCCGGAGTGTAAAACAAAAAAAAATATAAATAAAAAGAAAATAAAAGGCATAGAAAGATTTGTGAGAATACAAGGCAGTCCGGACCTGACTGTTGAAGACTTATTAGGAGATATTGATCCTATAAAAGCATTGAAATTTGGACCTTTAAGTCTAGAAGCGTTTACCCCTGGTAAGATTTTTAAGTCAAATAGCGGAGTTTTATTCTTTGATGAGGTTAACAGGGCTCCTGAAAAGCTGCAGAATGCGCTTCTGCAAGTTTTAGAAGAGAAAAAAGCAACAATAGGCAGCTATGATGTAGATTTTCCGGCAAATTTTATATTAATTGGCAGTTTACATACTGATGAAGAAGTTTTGGTAGAACAAAATGGGATTTTAAAAAGAGTAAAAATAGGTAAATTGGTAGACTCTTTTATTGAAGTTTATGGTGCTGAAGTGGTGTATGGCTCAGAGATTGTTGAAAATTATACTGGCTTAAAAGCATATTCTTATGATACTTCCACTAAAAAAATTAAGCCATTGCTTATCACATCCTTTATAAGACATAAACCTACAGATTTTATCTTTGAAATTGCTCTAGAAAAAGGTAGAACAACAAGAATTACGGGTAAACACAGCGTTTTCAAAGAAGAAAATGGAATTCTGATACCAGTAGAAGTTTCTAAAATTAAAGCTGGAGAAAAAATAGTAATTCCTCAAAAAATAGAACATAAACCTTTAAATATAAAAAAGCTCGATTTACTTTATTTTTTTAAGAGATTGGAATTAGAGAAACCAATATTCGCAAAGTACGGGAATATCAGTGGTTATGTAGATGACAATAGAGAAGAATTAGTTTTATCAAATAATAATCAAAGACATATTGTAACTAAATTTAAATTTTATGAAAGAATGCCAATTAATAAAGTTGATAATGAAATAAATTCTAAATTAAGAAATGTTTATTTAGGAATTAATGGAAGCTCAAATTCTATAAAAAAAGACCTTGTCATAGATAATGATATATGTTGGTTAATAGGTTTTTTTGTTGCAGAAGGATTTACTCAAAAAGCAATAAATAATAAAGGTACTTATAGGTATAATATTTATGTTACCAATAAAAAGATAAATTTGATATTAAAAACACAAAAGATTATATTAGAAAAGTTTGGAGTAAAAACTAGGGTTTTATATGATAAAAAAACCGATGCTTATACTTTAACAGTATCTTCTTATTGTTTATATTATGTATTTAAAGATTTATTTATGATATGCAATGGTTCTGAATATAAAAAAATACCCCCACTAATTTTTCAACTGTCCAAAGGAAAAATAAAATATTTCTTAAAAGGGTATTTGGATGGGGATGGCTGTTACTTTACTAAAAATGGCCACACGAGTATAACAATATCTTCAACAAGTGAAATGTTAGCAAATGATTTAGCATATTTATTTTTATTATTTGGAAAAATACTGTCTATAAGAAAAATAATTGAAAAAAGGCCACATCATAAAAATTGTTACCAAATGTACCTATGTAATTCTAATTATAAAGACATTTTAGATATTAAAGAAGAAAATAATCCATTAAGAACAGAGAGAATAAAGTCTATTAAAAAATTAGACACAAATCCAGAATTTGTGTATGATTTAGAAGTATTAAATGATCCTAAAACTGACAATTTTATAGGTGGTTTCGGTGGCGTTTTACTTCATAATTCGATGAATCCGGAAGATTTTGCTGGCACAGAGAAATTGTCAGAAGTTTTTCTGGACAGGTTTGATATTATCTATATGAGATATCCTGAAACTCTTGAAATAGAAAAAGATATAGTAAAATTGAAAGGCGCTGTAATAAAAGAAATAAAATTCCCAAACAAACTTTTGGAGTTTTCACTTGAATTTGTAAGAAAATTAAGGGCAAAAAAAGATGTTGAAAGGGCTCCAAGTGTAAGAGTCTCTCTTGGATTATATGAAAGAGCGCAGAGCAATGCTTTAATTTCTGGAAGAAAGGAAGTCATAATGCAAGATATACAAGAGGCATTAATTTCAGTTTTAAGTCATAGAATCAGGCTTAAGCCAAGCATAAAGTACTTGATTTCTAATGAGGATTTTATAAAAAAAGAGGCTAGAGAATTTTTCGATTTAAAAGAATCAAGTGGTGATTTCCCGTAGCTCAGAAGAAAAGCCAGATATTAATGAGTTAAGGCCATTGCAAGAAAAAAAAGGCAAGCCAAAAACTCAATTAGAAGAGCAAAAATTGATGCATAGTGTTCTTGAGTCAGACAAAAAAAGAATAGACCAAGGGCATATTATCATTGATTCTATTAATCAGGGAATATTTTCTTTTAATCCAGACATGATGATGGAACATTTAGTAAGGAATTATAATTTGGCAAAGCAGTTATATGGAGAGACTTTATTGAGAGCAATAACGGGCCATGACGAATCTACA
Organism: Candidatus Woesearchaeota archaeon; assembly: GCA_016185565.1. Taxonomy (GTDB): domain Archaea; phylum Nanobdellota; class Nanobdellia; order SCGC-AAA011-G17; family JAGVZF01; genus JACPNH01. Next base: position 22,126 of record JACPNH010000021.1, read on the forward strand.
TTAATAAGAAATTTAAAGATTCCAGAATTCCAAAGAGAATTAAAAAAACGAATAAATCAAAATATTGAAGAATTAAAAGAAGATGACTTAATTGACAAAGACAAAAAAATAACAGAAAAGGGATTTGAAATTGCGGCATTAACCTTGTATAAAGAAGAACTAGACAATTTAATTGCAAAGGGCTTAGTAGGAGAGAAAAAGTCAGAAAAAATATTTCATTATGGGGCAGTTCATGACTACAGGGCATTCAAAAAAGGTGATAGGTATAAAGATATAGCTTTAAAGAAGTCTATAAAATCAGCAATAAGAAAAAAACATTCTAAGATAGAAAAAGAAGACTTACAAGTAGTAAGAAGAGAAAGCAAGGGTAGAATTTATTTAATTTATGCACTAGATGCTTCTGGCTCAATGAGGGGCAATAAAATAAATCTTTGCAAAAAGGCTGGAGTGGCATTAGCATTTAAGGCAATCCAAGAGCACGATAAAGTCGGCTTGATTGTTTTTGGGTCTGGCGTAGATAAGGTAGTAAGGCCAACTTCAGACTTCATGGCTTTACTAAAAGAAATCACAGGAATAAGGGCAAAAAAAGAAACTAATATAGCATTGACTATAAGAAAATCAATAGAAATTTTTCCAAATGAAAAGGATGTTACGAGGCATTTAATCATTATTACAGATGGCTTGCCAACTACTGGAAAAGCTCCAGAAGAGGAAACATTAGAAGCAGTAAATGAAGCAATATTTAATGGGATTAGTGTTTCTGTGATTGGTGTTAATTTAGATGAGAAGGGAAAGGCGTTAAGTGAAAAAATAGCTCAATTAGGACAAGGAAATTTGTATATAGCAAGAGACTTAAAAAACCTTGATATGATTGTGTTGCAAGATTATTATTCTTTATGATTATTTTTTCTTTTTCTTTGGAATAGCTGTTGTGATTATTACTATCAATATTAAGATCAAGATTATAATTGTGGATATAATTGAATTACTGAGAATGGGTTTTTTTATGTCTTGTTTGTTTTCATTTGTTGTTTCTAAAGGTGAGGGCTGTTGATTATTAGATTGTTTATTCTCTTGCTGAGTTTCAGTGGAAGTTACTTTATCAAGCGATAAATCCAAGTCTGTCCTTTTATTTGCTTCTATGGGTGCAGTCTGGAAAATTTCAGAGTAATCAACTTTACTAATGCTTAATTGATGTGATCCTGGCAATGTGTATATAATAAGCGGAGATCGGCCTATTATTAGGCCATCGAATTGTATATTGGCATTAGTAGGATCAGTTTTTATTAAAATGCTGCCTCTTTCCTCTTTTGATTTGTCGAGAGTTTCTATGTTTAGGTCTATAATAGTGGTATAATCTTGCACAACTTCAATTTCTTTAGAAATAGAATAGTAGCCTTTTTTTGTTGCTTTGGCTGTATGGATTCCAGGAGATGTTGTTGTATAAAGAGGGCTGGTGCCTATTAATATGCCATCCAAAAATATTTTAGAATCAGCCAAATCTGTGTTAATATTTACTGTGCCTTGTGGTTGATTTGTATTTTTTAAAGGCAAAGTTACAAATACTTGAGTTGTTTTTGAATCTATTAAATAAACTGTTAAATATTCTTCTTGATAGCCATCCTTTGCGACTATTAAATTATGCAATCCCGGGCTTAAATCATTTAAATTTAGGGGACTAACCCCCCTTAATTCACCGTCTACAAAAATTTTTGATGAGGTTGGATTAACACTTATAAAAATACCACTTTTCATAGAAGATTGAATATCGGCTGTTGCATAACCGGCGCTGTTTTGTTCGTTTCTTTTAAAATTTATAATAGAATTTGCAACAAGAGTTAATCCAATGGCTATTAATAATAAAGAAATCATTATTACTTTTTTCATAAATTTACCTCTTTAATTTTAAATAAAATTATTTTACTTATATAAATACTTTATGCAAATTCAAAAAAATTTAAAAAAAGAATTAGGTGTTTGGTGTTTGCTGGGGAGGAGCTTTACTCTCTTTTAAATGGCCTTTCTTACGAGCCCACCACACTATTAAGAATGCTATGACAATAATTAATATTATCCAAATTATCCAGTTATTTGATACCAATTATTTCACCTCTTTTTAATTACGCTAGCTTATTTATTAATTTTTCTGCTGGTTCTAGCTCTCTCCAAGTTTGATTAAACAAATTTTCAAGAGCATTTGCAAAGAAGGGTGTGTTTACCCATATCCCTATATCATACGTTGGATGTACCTCTTTGTCGTCCATTAGCATAAAAATTAATTCTTTTCCATCAATAATGCAAAATCTTCCATCAGTGCCCTTTAAATTCCTGACATCAGCAAACTTTGTTATTTCTTTAACTGCAGGAGCTGTTTCTTTTGTTATCGGGGCAGCAATCTTGATTTTCACATCCTTTTTAGATAATTTTTCAAATAATGGGCCTAAAGACTCTATTTTTCTGAGGAGGCCTTTATTTGTTGTCATTATGGTGACGGACTTTTCTGCCTTCTTTACCATTAGCTCAAGATGATTGTAGATGTTATGTCTTGATCTTATAGCACCACTTAAGTCCGTAGGCTCTACAAACTCTATGCCTTGCTTATGCAAGAAATTAAGCTCATTTAGAACATCTGTGTTGCTTAGCTCTTTTAACTTTTGTATATTAAAATCTGCTTCTTCCCTGATGTTCTTTTTTACCCTGTCTATTACTTCGCCTGGATCAACAGCAAGATATTTTATTGGCTTGCCTAGCTTCATTACAACAAAACCCTTTTTTTCTAGGGATTCAAGGACATCGTATGCTCTCGACCTTGGAACGTTTCCTATGTCGCTTAATTCACCGGCAGTAGAAACACCTCTAGAAAGCAGAGCAGTCCAAATTCTGGCTTCGTATAAGTTTAAACCAAAAATTTGTCTTAACTTTGTTAAAAACTCTTCTTTTACTATCATTAAGACAACCTCCTAGGAGTACCTCTTTGTTATTTAATGTTTTTACCCAACATTAATGCTATATTTTCTTTACTATTGATTGGATATAAATACAAATATATTTAAATTACTACTATATAAAGATTATTATAGTAAAACTCATATTTTTTATTTTTTGCTGGAATTTTTTATATTCGAGAAAGTTCATTTTATTTTAGCGTATTTTAAAATTTTATTTTGTATTTCTTCCACGCTGTTTTTCGTAAACTCTTTCGAGGTCTTCAAGTGTAGCAATGTCTTTTAGAGGCTTGTCAGTTCTTAAGTTTTTGATTCTTGGGAATCTTAAGGCATATCCGCTAGAATAAGTAGGACTTTTTTGAATTTCTTCATAAATAACTTCCACTATGAGTTTGGGTTTTACTATTACATTACGACCTTCTTTTTTAGTTATTAAAGACTCGAGTAATTTAGTCATTTCTTCGTAAGTCAGGCCTTCCTCTTTCTTTTCTTTAAGGCCAGAACTGCTCATACCACATTCTAGTAGTTTGTTGTTATTCTTGCAAGCCAATACATATGAGCTTAGGAATGCCGCTCTTTTTCCCTCGCCGTATGTGGCTCCTACAATAACAAGGTCGAGAGGCTCTAGATTTGGCTTGAACTTCATCCAACCGCCAACTCTTCTGCCAGGAGTATATTTTTTTGAAAGATTTTTCAGCATTATGCCTTCATTACCCCTTTTTAATGACTCCTTGTAGAATTTTCCTATTTCGTTTAATGAACTAGTCATTGAGTAGTTAGTAGTAGTAATTTTACCTGGCACCTTTGCGATGATTTTTTCTATTATTGCTCGTCTTTCTTTTTGAGTTAGATTTAATAGATCTTTTCCATTAAGGTAGATAATGTCGAATACGTTAATCTCAACTGGTATTTCTTTGGCTGTTTTTTCTATGTCATACTTTCTCTTTATTCTTTGAGAAATGTTCTGGAATGGGAGGTATTTTTTGGATTTAGGATCATGGCCTACTATCTCACAATCAAGTATAAAGGAATTTCCTTTAACATTATCTTTTATTACTGGAATTAATTCTTCGAATTGATTGAGCACATTTTCGAGATTTCTTGTAAAAAACCAAAATTTGTCTTTATGACAATGTATCTGGAGCCTGAAACCATCTAGTTTGTATTCTACCAATACTGGACTGCCCAAGGCTTCAAAGACTTCTTTTAATGTGTCTAGGCGTACTGCTAGCATTGGATTTATTGGGGTGCCAGGGTTAATTGTTATTGTTACTGTAGAATTATTTTTTAGTGCAATTGCGACTTGTCCGAAGTCATTACACATGTCATACAATTCTTGGACTTGGCTTATAAAATTGTTGTATATCTCACGGGCTGTTTTTTCATCTTTAGCTATAATGCAATCATAGTTTCTAATTTTATTTTTTTGTTTTTTTATTTCTTCTATAGAACTTATTTCCATGCAGTTTTTATGAGGTTTTTGAATCTCTGTTTTAAAATTGGCGTCTATTTTTTCGTTGCAATTTAAGCACTTTTCTGATTTTGGGCTTAATTGCTTGCATTTATCACACTTAAAGAATATGCCAACTACCTTTGGAAAATATGTCCAAGAGATAGCGTCCCTTAAAATGCCTTCTGCAATGCCCACCCTCAATTGGCTAAGAATTGTGCGTATGATGAATTTTGCTTCATTTGAACTAGAATTTGTGAGTAGTTCGGCCACTAACGAGATTTTTTTCGCAACAGTTCCTTTGCCTTCTAAAGTGGCAAGTGCTTGAAGATTTGAGAAAACCTTTTTTACTGAAAGCTTGCTTGAAAATAACGTGGTTTGTTTTTTTGAAGATATTAATTTTTCAGCAACTAATCCTAGATCTCCTATTTCTGCCCATAGCATTTCTATATGCTCTGAATTTGCACCTGTAGCCTGTGAAATAGCTTTAATCACTAGTCTTGATGAAACTCCTAATTCTCTAGAATCATGGGCTGGAAATACCCTTCCTTGCAATAAGTAAATCACCTGCAATAAGTCTTCTTCTTTAGTTTCTTGTAATAATTTGGCTATAATATATGTTTTTTCTAGTCTTTTTGTGGTTTTTTCTAGTCCTTCATAGAAAGAAACTAATAAGCTATACTCCATATTAAAGTTTAGCTACTCTAAAAATAAAAACCTTTGTATTTTTATATGTACCAATAAATTTATTAAATTGATTATTTTTTAAAATGTTATGGAATTAGATCAATGCCTAGAAAAAAGAGCAAGTTATAGAACTTATAATGATAAGCAAGTGGCTTGGGAAGATTTAATTTCTGTGTTAAATGCAGCTCGCTTAGCTCCAAGTTCTGGAAATTTACAAAATTGGAGCTTTATCATAGTACAAAAGCAAGAAGTGAGGGAGGAAATTAGCAAGGCTGCGTTAAATCAAGTATGGATAAATCAAGCGCCAATACTGATTGTTGTTTGCAGCAGGATGGAAAACGTAAAAAGACATTATGGCGATAGAGGAGAAAGGCTTTATGCAATTCAAAATTGTGCTGCAGCTATCAACAATATATTGTTGAAGACAGCAGATTTAGGAATAGCTTCTTGTTGGGTTAATGCATTTGATGACGAAGCAATAAAAAGAATTTTAAAAATACCAGAAACTGTAGTTCCACAAGGCATAATCACAATTGGTTATAGTAATGAGAGGGTTGAAAAAATGAAAAGATATGATCTAGATTTGCTATTACATTTTGATGAATGGAATGGAAAAAAAGTAGAAGGTTTATTTCCACTAAAGCAGCATTCTAAAGAATTAAAAGAAACAGTTCTAGGAACAAAGGAAAAAGGCAAGGGATTTTTTGCAAACTTTTTATCTAGGTTTAAGAAAAGATAATTAAAAAATAAAAAAAGGCTAATGCCTTCGCGGCATTAGCGAAATTATTAAACAGGGCAATTTCTAAGGGGGGTTTAAGAAGTCTTTGAATTGCCCTTATTTAATCATGTCAATGCCTAGCTCTCTTGAGAGATGAGCTTGTTTTTGCGTTGTTTTGCCTCTATCGGATTTTCCAAGTATGTAGGCACTATTCACTCCAGTAACTATAGTCATTACTCTGAGCTTGCCGTTCATCTTCTCGCTTATTCTTGCGCCCCAGATTACGTTCGCGTCAGGGTCAAGGGCTTCTGTTACTATTTCGCCAACTTGATTTACTTCGTCTAATAGCAAGTCTTCGCCGCCTGTTACATGTATTAATGCTCCAGTAGCTCCTTCATAGCTTACATCCAATAATGGATTTGTAAGAGCTCTTCTTGTTGCTTCGTCTACTCTGTTTTCTGAATCACTTTCACCAACGCCGATTACTGAGACCTCACCATTTGCCATTATTGCCTTTACATCTGCATAGTCTAAGTTTACGAGAGAAGGAACTGCAATTATCTCAACAATGCCTTTTATCATTGTGGAAATTAATTCATTGGCTACTGCAAAAGCTTGTTGTACTGGAAGATTTCCAGCAATTGAAACTAATCTGTTGTTGTCAATTACAATTACAGTATCTGATACATCTCTTAGTTGTTGTAAGCCGAATTCTGCTTTATCAATTCTTGCTCTTTCGATATTGAATGGCATTGTAATAGTACCAATTACTATAGCTCCCATCTCTTTTGCTACTTGAGCCACTACAGGAGCTGCTCCTGTTCCTGTTCCTCCGCCCATTCCAGCACATACAAATACCATATCCGAGTCCTTTAATGATTCTTTGATTTCGTAAAGGGCTTCTTTTGCAGCCTCTCTTCCCGTTTCAAAGAAACCACCGGCTCCTAATCCTCGAGTTAATTCACGGCCAATTAGAATTTTATGATCGCCCTCAGAAATATCGAGATGTTGTTTGTCGGTATTCATGGCTATGACTTCTGCACCTTGGATGCCCTTTCTAAATAACCAGGATACTGCATTACAGCCTCCACCGCCTATACCTATAACCTTCATATTAGCTTGTCCGACTTTTATGTCGTCAGTTGCTTGTTTTTCGCCTTGTCTTTTCAAAGCCTCTGAAATTATAAAGTTGGTAACCATCTTTGTGGGACCCCCGTATTTTTGTTTATTATCATGTAAGGTATATTTTACAGTACAACAATCTTTATATCTTAGTTGATTCTATCATACCTCTTAAGAAAAAGTTTTTATGCGCCAACATAAAAGCTCAAAACAACATATTACAATCTAGTTTAGAAGGAAAATGATATATCAATCTTAAATTTCAATCGCCAAATTGAGTTTAAGTCAAACAGTAACGCCAACCTTCGACAACTTTTTTATTCTATTATCATAATTAAGTATTTAAATATTCTCAAACTTCAAAATATATTTTTCACAATATAAATTTTATTTAATCCGTCAATAGATTGTGTTTTTCTGATGGAAGAGGGCGATTATGTAGTGGTTAAAACTACTTATGATGAGTTGAAGGGAGTAGTGATGCCCAGCAAAAAAAGTGAAAAAATTGTGCTAAAACTAGAGTCTGGTTATAATATTTCTATAAACAAAAAAGATGTCAGGCAAATTTCTGTTGTAAGCAAAGAGAAAAAGAAAGAGCTTAAAGAAAAAAAGTTAGAGTATAAACATGGCTTAAGAAATATAGTAATTTTGCATACTGGCGGGACTTTTGCTTCAAGAGTAGACTATAGCACTGGAGCTGTTTCTGCTTTATTTAACCCAGAAGACTTGATTGAGATGTTTCCTGAAATCAAAGATTTAGCTAATATAAAAAGTAGACTAATCAGAAATATGTTTTCAGAAGACATGAATTTTAGTCATTATGATTTAATTGCCGGCGAAATTGCTTTAGAAATTAATTCTGGAAATTGCGATGGAGTAATCGTTACTCATGGTACTGATACTATGCATTATACTGCTGCAGCCTTAAGTTTTGCTTTAGTAGATTTGAATATACCAGTAATATTAACTGGTGCACAGCGTAGTTCTGATAGGGGAAGTAGTGATGCATTTTTAAATTTAGTATGTGCAATTAATTTTATAGTAAGAACAGATTTTGTCGGAGTGGCTATTTGCATGCACGAAAACTTAGATGATCAAAATTGCATAATTATGCCTGGGTTAAAAATCAGGAAAATGCACTCTTCAAGAAGAGATGCATTTAAAGTAGTTAATGATTCGTTGATTGCTAGGGTTAATTTAAACAATGTTGAATTTTTTAATGATTACAAACACAAGTCTAAAGATAATAAAATAGTAAAGTTAAAATTGTTTGATCCAAGTCTTAAGATAGGTATCTTAAAAATACATCCAAACTTAAAAATAGAGGAAATAAAAAAATATTACAAATTTGATGGTCTTGTAATAGAGGGCTATGGTCTTGCTGGTCATATTCCCATAAATAAAATTGATGAATTTACAGAAGAGAATAAATTAATATTTAATGCATTAAAGAAACTTGCAAAAAAAATTCCGGTAGTGGCAACAAGTCAGACTATTTTTGGAAGAATTAACATGAATGTATATAGCACAGGGAGAAAAATGCTTGAAATCGGAATTCTAGGTGATAATTCTGATCTGACCACCGAAACTTCTTTTATCAAGTTGGCATGGATATTAAGCAATTATGGCAAAGATGAAGTCAAAAAAATTTACAATAGTAATTTGGTCGGAGAAATTGAATCCAGAAGTCAGGCAAATTTTTTCTAAATTTTAAAAGGAAACTTTTTTAAATTGTAATAAGGATTAATTTATTGCTGGGCATGCGAGGGTAATATTTAAGTTTAAACTTAATATTCCTTAGAGCAAAGCCTGGTCAAATGCATAGGACTTAAGATCCTATACCTTAGTGGTTTCGCAGGTTCAAATCCTGCCCCTCGCATTTTTTAAAAACATTTAAAAATCATCAGAAATCTTCTTTGTTAGCGCCTCGGTAGCTTAGTTGGTTAAAGCACTCGATTGGTAATCGAGAGACCGCGTGTTCAATTCACGCCCGAGGCTTACTTCTGGAATGTCAATGCCCTTTCATTAATCAATAGGCCCATACTAGGCCCATAAATTATATTAAAT
>JACPNH010000023.1 GCA_016185565.1 Candidatus Woesearchaeota archaeon
CTGGAATAGATAAAATAGTTCCTATTAGAGTTAACGCTCCTCCACAGGTAACTGGAGAAGCCACAAAGTTACAAGTTGTAAGTAACTTGTTGATTTTATTTGTGGTGGTAATCTTGATTGTTTTGGCTGCTATATTAGTCTGGATATCAAAGAAAAAGAAAAATAGATAAATATTTTAATATAAACATAATTTTTGTACTTATGAAAAAAGGTGGTGTAATTCTAGTTGTTATTTTCTCTTTAATCCTTTTAATTTCATTGTTATTGACGATAGAAAGCTCTATGAAAAGCTACAATAGAATAAGCGGTAAGGCTACAACTGGTCCTTTAAATGTGTCTATAACTGTTGCTGGACCACCAAATGTTAATATTCTTAACCCCGTTAATTTTACATATAATAACTACTGTAGCAGTAATTTAGAACTTCGTTTTTCAATTTCTGGAGGGATCCCTTCCACAATAGACACTAGATGGTACAGCCTTGATAATATAGCTAATGTAACAGTAAGTGGATTTGTGAATATTAGCATAAGCGGTGAGGGGAACCATACCTTAAGGTTCTATGCTAATAACACAGCTGGGGCGATAAATGATACAGAGATCGTTTATTTTACCGTTAATAATAGTTTTAGGTATAATATTTCTTATGCAAAGTATTCAGGCAGTACCACTAATTTTAACTCTTTAAATAAAACTCAGTTTTGGAATATAAGCGATTTTACTTTGGACAGGCCCAGTTTCGGAAAAATTGTTTTCCAGAATGATATTAATTTTAGTGTTTGTGATGCGAACCTGGATGAATTTACTGAAATAAAGTTAAACTATATAGCCGTTAACTCTTCTTTTTTGCCTGTCTTAAACAAAAGTACTAACTTATCCTTATATGGACTTAGTTTTAGCAATCCAAGAATATTAAGGAGTGGTAGCGTTTGTTCGTCAAATATATGCCAAAAAATTATCTATAACAATGGCAATTTAACATTTAATGTTACACAGTTTACTTGGTATTCTGCAGAAGAAACACCATCTGGAAATGGTGGCGGAACAGGTGGAGGCGGGGGTGGAAGTAGTTTTACAGGAGCAATAGCATCTGCAAAGAGCATAGACATATTTAACTTGGGTAGTGAAATAATAAACATCTCCTTAAGACAGAATGAAAATGTAAAACAGTTTATTCAAATTCAGAACAACAAAAAGGAAGAAATAGAGGTTGAGATAGATTTAATTGATATAAGGGAGTTTGTCACATTCGCTACTGGGGAAAATGTCCTTACCTTTAAATTGAGACCTGATGAAAAAAAGACTATACAGCTTATATTTAGCGCATCTACTGGAACAGAACCTGGCTTGTACAACAAAATTATAAAAATAAGAAGCGGCACTACAGAGAAGTTAGTCAACGTAATTATTAGTGTGGAATCTGAAAAACCATTATTTGATGTATTAATAGAAATAGCAAATGAGGATGTAAATGTTAATCCTGGCGGCAAGCTTAGGGCGCAAATAAAAATATTAAATTTATTTGATTCGAATAAGCTAGTTGATGTTGATGTGCACTATGAAATTAGGAATGCTGATGGAAACTCTATACTAACAGAACATGAAACTCGCGCCATAGATAGGGAAGTATCATATATAAAAATTTTCAACATACCAAAAAATATTAAATCTGGAGATTATATATTATATGTTAAAGTAACCTATAATGGCGTTAGTAGTGGTGCCTTTTATTTATTCAATGTAGAAAAAAGTACCGAATTCCCATCAAACTTAAACTACTTCTATGGAATTTTATTCTTTATGATTTTTGTGATTGTATTTAGTTTGCTTATGCTTGTTTATTTTAAATACCTAAAGATACAAAGACGTAAAAGAGCGAAAATAAAGAAGGGAATCTAGGTTTTAAGCCTCAAAAGTTAATTATACATGGGTTTTAAGACTTCTTGCACTCCAAATTTTATAGAAAAATTTATATATAAGTTATACTTATTTTTAGATATCTGTTAGTGGGGGTAGTATTAGTATGCCAAAATTAAGCAAGGAATTGACTGTAATGCAGGTTAAGCAAGGCTATTCAGAGGTATATATGTACAAGCCTACATTAGTCATAACTCCAAGGCATTTAAAGAACAAGAAGGCTTTTCTTGACTTTTTAAAGGAAACCTCTTCAACCTGGAAAGACGGCAAGTACTTCTTTAGATCTGAAGAGGGCACTTTTGCGTATTTTGACTTAAGAGAGAGCAGAATTAATTTAAGAAGAGTTTCTAATACTGGCAAGAAAGATCTAGTTTGGGAAAAAATAAGATTCAGGTAGGGTATTCTTTTATTTCTTTATTATTAACTTTCTTAAATAAAGAGCTCTTCTTAAGAACAGCATTTGGTACAAAAAAAGTATCATTATCTGGAGTAATGATTTTTATTTCTGTTGCAGTTATTTTTACAATAACCCCTTCAATGTCCTTTATCTTTATCTTTTGGCCCAGCTTTAGGAATTTCTTATTAATGAAAAAGGTTCCTATAAACAAATTGTAAAGATAATCCTTTGTTTCTAGAATTAAAAATACGATGAAGACAAAAAACACTACCAAAAACAGATAGTAAAATATGTCAAGTGGAACACCAATTTTGTTTAATGCATAAATCAATGACACTAAATATATGACGTATTGAACAGATTTTCCTGCTATTCTTTCGATGTCTACAGTAGCATTAAGCCTTTTTGTGAGTATAGAATCAATTTCTAGCTCATTAAGAATTTTATAGCATAATTTGCCAAAGAATCTTCCAATAACAAATCCTATTATTATTATTGTTACAAAGCTAACTAATTTTACTAATGCATCATTTATGAAAGAGGTGTAGTCACTAAATATTGACATATGAATATTTTGTTAATTAAGGTTTTAAACTTTATGGTGCCGGTGCCGTTTCTCACATTACATTGCCGCGCGACAGATTTATAAATTAAATCTCTAACATAACTTTATGGATATATCAACCAATCAATATAGAATATGCTATATGCTGAGAATTTTAAAAAATTTATTTATTATTCATATATCAAATTTCTTTAAAAAATGCCAACCAATGTAACCATAGAATACCAGCTAGCTGAAAAGGGATACTTAGAAGCAAAAACCCCTGAAGAAAAGGTAAGGGCTCTTGAAAAGATGCTTGCTACTGTTCCTAGCCATAAATCAGCCGAAAACCTAAGAGCAAACCTAACGCAAAGACTTAGTAAACTAAAGCGTCAACAAGAAAAAGAAAAAAGGCAAAAAACAGGAAGGCATCAGATATCGGTGAAGAAAGAGGGTGCAGCCCAGATAGTCATCATCGGTAAAACAAATTCCGGAAAAAGCACCTTGATGCGCAAACTGACTAACGCAAAACCAATGACAAGTGAATTTCCCTTCACCACAAAACTTCCACAAATAGGAATAATGGATTATAATGGAATAAAGCTGCAGATTGTGGAAATTCCTGCATTAGTTGAAAATTTTATGCAAAGCGAAAAAGGCCCGTTGTTTCTTGGCATTATAAGGCAGGCTGATTTGGTTGTTTTCTTACTGAGAAATAATCCTGAGGATGAATTTAAAATTTTAATAAACGAATTAAACAAAGCAAATATAAAAATAAACCAAGAAAAAACAGAAAGTGAGTATGATTTTTTTATTTATTTAAATGGCATGATTGTAATAAACAATGAAAATAATAATCTCCACATAAATAATTTTAACATTGCAAATATCAATGATAAGGACCTTAATAAAAAAATATGGAAATGCCTTGGTTTAATCTATGTTTACACAAAAACATCTGGAAAAAAGCCGGATTTTCCGCCCATTGCCTTAAAGAATAGATCTACTCTAAAAGATTTGGCAATGCACATCCATAAAGATTTTATAAAGAAATTCAAATATGCAAAAGTATGGGGCAAAAGCGCGAAATTCGAGAAAGGCCAGATTGTTGGGTTAAGCCATTTACTAGAAGAATCTGATGTAGTAGAATTCCGTCTAAAGTAGAAAAAGCAAAGAAAAAAGCCAAAATATCAAACAAATACAGTAAATTATTTAAATAACAAACTAATTTTATTGTTATTATGCCAGCCGATGACAAAGTAAGCAGAACTTTAGAAAGGTTAAAATTACAAGAAAAGAAACCCATGCTTAAAAAATCTGCTTCATTATTTAGAGATATTTCAGAAATGGATTTTGAGAATAAAGCTGAAATAACAGAAAATAAAGGAAATGAACTTTTTTCTGAAAACAATATACAAGACCTCAGCCTTACAAGAAAAATAGAATCTTTGATGCGACGCATTGAAGAAGTTATAAGTAAAATGAGTGCCGGCACAAATTACTTAATGTTCTATGGACAGATTCAAGAACTTGAAAAGCAGTTTTTAGAAATGACGGCCGATATAGAAAGTAAAAAAGAAAAAATGCCTCCGCAACTCTTTAACAGAATTCTATACAAAAAACGAGAAATAATGAAAAAAAGAAAAAAGTAATCTTTATATTTAATTAATTTCTTTTAAAATTGATGAAAAAGAGGTTGATATTCTTATGAATTCTAAAAAAGGCCAGGCTGCCATGGAATTTTTGATGGCTTATGGCTGGGCTATTATGATTTTTATTATAGCTGTTGCAGCCCTGGCATATTTTGGCGTTATAGGAAAGAATAAAAACACTGTAAATTCATGCGCATTAAGCCCTGGCATTTATTGCAAGGATTTTGTAATTGGCAATAATGGAATCCAGTTATTAATACAGAACAGCCTTGGTGTTGATATGAATAAGGTTGTAGTGAGCATTAAGGACAGTAGCTATACTTGTTCTGATTCTACTGCTGTTGACATACCAAATAGCAATACTGCAACAATAACTGTGAGTTGTCCTAATTTAAATCCTGGAACTAAGTTTAAAGGCAATATTTTAGTAACTTACAGTAAGGCTACTGCCTCTTTAAGCTCAACATCATTAGGATCTTTAGGCGGCCAGATTGGAAGCCAAACTCTTGGTGGTGTAGGTGTAGGAAATATTGATGTAAATGTAAAAGATAATTTAGGCACGCCAGTAAAGGATGCTAATGTTTATTTAGATGGTATATCAACAGGGTTATTTACAGATGTTTCGGGAAAATTATTGTTATTGAACGTTCCTATAGGCAGTCATACTATTGATGTCAGAAAAACTGGCTATAATTATCCAGCGACACAAACAGTTACAGTTAATTCAGGTCAAACATCATTGGCAACATTCACATTAACTCCTACCACAGGCAAAGCAACCGTTTCTATAACAGTATTTGGTGATGATAGTGATGGTAATGACAGGATATCTGGAGCGACAATTTATATAGACAACTTAGTAATTGGAACAAGCGACGCTAATGGACAACTTACTATAAATAATGTTCCGTCAGGCATCCGTACGATAAAGATTACAATGACTAGTTTTGATGCTATAACACAAACGATAAATGTTCCTAGCTCTGGTACATTGCTTAGATCTTATGTATTATCAAAGCCTGGAACTGGGTATCTTGATATAACTATATTTAATGGCAATAGTTTTCCAACTAGATTAGCGGGGGTTAGCATCTATATTGATGGAAATAGTTTCAACAATCAATTTTTGGGTACTACAAATGCACTAGGTTTTCTAAGGATTTATAACATACTAAGTGCTAATGGATATACTTTAATAGCAAAAAAATCAGGATTTTCAGATGGAAGTACGACTCTTGATATCACGGCTGGACAAAGAACAACTGTTAGCATTTCTTTATATCCTTAAAACATCTTGGTATAGGTTTAATTATTCAGTTTTTAGTTTAGAAACATTTATTAATTTACAAAATTAATTTCTTGGCAATGAAAAAAGAGACTAGGATATTTTTAATAATTCTAATAGGCTGGCTTTCTTTGTTAAATTTTGCGATATTAAAAACCATTATTCAAGAGAATATTAACAGCTACAAAGCAATTATTGTTAAAAACCTAGTGAGCGGGGCTGCTGTTTATTATCCCTTAAACACAAATTCTTTATTTTCTGTTTTGATAGCTCCTTTATTTGTGTTTAATGCACTAGTAATTATATTTTTAAGCTTAAGCTATTACTTTTGGATAAAATCAAAAAAACATGTAATAACAAGAAAACAAATTTCTGGAAAAAAAAGTCAGTCAGCCATGGAATTTTTGATGACTTATGGTTGGGCTATTATGGCATTTATAATTTCAATAGCTGCTTTGATGTATTTTAATGTGCTTAAATCCCCCACTGGGCAGTCTGTGTGTGCATTAAGCCCGGGTTTTAACTGCAAGGATTTTGTAGTCGGAGAGAGTGGAGTGGCCTTAGTAATTCAAAATGCTCTAAGAGTTAATATAAGGGAGGTTACTGTAAACATTACTAACAGCGCCCAAGGACCTTGTATTGAATCAAAACCACCAAAAGACTTGGACAACGATGAGGCTGATACTTTTTTTGTACCTTGTCTTAATATAAATACTATTGGTACTACATTTAAGGGCGATATAGTTATAAAATATAGAAAAGAAAATTCTGCATTAAGTAGCACTACAACAGGACTTATTACAACTAAAGTACAAGATTATAAATACAATGATACTGAAGCGCCCATAATTGTGATAACAGAGCCTATTAATAATCAGAATTACAATACATTATTTTTCAATTTAGTTTATGAAATTATTGATTTCAGCAGTGTAACTTGCTGGTACAGACTTGACAACGGCAATAATGTCGATCTTCCTAATTGCCAAGATCAATACAACATAAATTCAAAATCAGCTGGTATTCATACACTTACTTTATTTGCTAGAGATGTTAAAAATAATGGGGTGAATAAAACCGTTTCATTTACAACCTCTGGAACTCCAGACACCCAAGCTCCTACTTGGAGCAATCCAAACATAGCACCAACCCCAGTACAGCAAAATAATTTGGTAACTTTTAACACAACATGGACCGATAATATTTGGTTAGCTGGCTTTATATTAAGCGTAAATCAGGGTTCTAGTTATGTTAATTACAGCTACACACAGTTTAGCGGCATTACAAATATTGCAAGCTATAAGGCGCAGATTACAGCTTCAACTGGCACTTTAGTAAGGTGGAGGTATTATGCTTATGATACAAGCGATAATATGGCATCATCTGACATAAGACAATTTACAGTAGGTTCTGGCAGTGATTACCCATGCCCAAGTCCAGAATGCGGACCTGCAGAGGAAGGAGAAGGACTGTTGGAAAAATAATAATTAGGAAAGTTTAATAATAACTTTATTTTTAAATTAGTTATGGAAAAAAGAGTGCTTTATATCTTCATATTTGTGCTAATTCTTGGGGCTGTTAGCGCATTTAATATAGACTTAAAGAGTGTTGGAAATGCTATATTAAACATTCAAAGTTGTAGCGATGGCACAGAATATGGAAAATGCTCTGTTAACAAAGAATTTTTCTGCGATAACGGAACATTAAAAAGCGATTGTGGATTATGCGGCTGCGGGGATGGATTTAATTGTTTAAATAATCAGTGTGTTTTGGCAGAAAGTTGTGAGCAAGGAAATGGGATTTGCAATAATCAGTGCGAAGAAGGCTATATAGAACTGCAACCATTAACTAGCAGCTGCAACATAGAAGAGAACAATAATGGAAACATTGACATTAGCAATAGTGTTGAAATTAAAATAAACTCATACTTAAAAAATGCAAATAAATTCAGAATCCTAGAAAACATTTATGTAAATGCATTTATTCAGGATACAGAAATACAAGATGGATATACACTACTTGTTTTGTATCCTGAACAAGAGTATAGCGAGACATTAAGCTTATTAATACCTGAAAATATTGACAGAGGCAGGACCTATATTTTAGACACGCAAGTGTCTTATAGTGACATTATATTAAATCAGCAATACGAATTAAGTGCTTCTGGGGGAAGATTTTCATTTGTAATAAAAAATGTCACGTTTGCAAACAATCAAAAAGTTAGGCTAGGGGATGACTTAATAGCAAATTTTGAGATAATAAACAGAAAATGCTGCATAAAAAGCGTGAGCAAGATAGATAGATTTTATGGATATTGCAGTTATGAAGAGCAGTGTAGCGATTCAAAACCATTAATCTGCAGAAAAGGAATATTAATTGAGGATTGCGCAAGTTGCGGATGTCAAGAAAATTACTTTTGCAGCATAAATGGAAAATGCACTATAAAGATTAGTGGTGAAGAAATAAAAAAATTCTATGATTTAAACAACATTGACCAGAATGAACAGGCTATTGTAGGTAGTTTTGTGAGAGAATTTTCAAGAATTCCAAAATCGCCAGAAACTACCAAAATAAAAATAGAGGAAAGTAAATTAAAGGTAGAAATAGAAAATGTGAAGGTTGAAGGCTCTATAATAGACAAAAAACCACAAATAAACATAAACCTAAATCAAAAGTAAAGGAAAAAATAAAAATAAAATGGACCCTTTTTCTAAAAAAGCTAGAGCAGAGGGCTATAGGGCGAGAAGCATTTACAAATTAAAGTATTTAAACAAAAAATATAAATTAATTAAGCAACATGATAGTGTACTAGACATAGGCAGTTTTCCTGGATCTTGGTTGCAGGCATGTAAGGATTTTAGGGCAGAATTTATTTTGGGTATAGATATTAAGCCAATAAAAAACATGCCAGGAGTGAGGTTTATTCAAGCAGATATTGAGAATGATAAAATTTTTGAGAAAATTAAGGCAATAAAGAATTCCTTCGACGTCATAATAAGCGATGTAGCACCAAAAACCACTGGAAATTTGGACAAAGAAAAGAGCTTGGATTTAACAAAAAGAGCATATGAAATTGCAAAAGTTTTTCTTAAACCTGACGGCAATTTCCTTGCAAAGATATTTCAAGGCGGAGGAGTAGAAGATTTTGTAAGAGAGATAAAAAATGACTTTGAATTTGTTAAGTTAACTAAACCATTAGCAAGCAAAAAAAGGAGTTATGAAATTTACATAGTTACGAAAGGTTTTAAAATAGAGAAATAAACTATTCAAAAAATGGAAAAAATCAGGTTTATTGGATTAAATGAATTTGATAGTGCTGAAAGAAGCATCATAAATGAGCTTACTGACAAGCACATAAAAAAAATAAGCAGGGCTATAGGAGACTATGAGCTAGTAATCAAAGTAAAAAAGCACTCTACAGCAAATAAAAAGATTGATGAAAGTGTAAAATATAGCATACATGCAAAAATGGAATTCCCGAATATATTGATTATGGCAAGTTATGCAGATTGGGATTTAAGAAGAACTATGCACAAAACTTTTGAAAAACTACATAATGAAATAAAGCACAAATTCAAAACAAATAAAAAATCCTGGGTTAGGAAAAGGTACCATAATGCTTAAGCAAGTAATCATTGTAAGAAAGGACTTAAAGATGCCAAAAGGAAAGTTTGCAGTACAATGCAGCCATGCTTCTGTAGAGGCTGTTTTAATAAGCGATAAGGAAAAAATAAAATCGTGGCAAAAAGATGGGGCAAAAAAAGTATTACTAAAGGTTGGAAATGAGGAAGAGCTTCTAAAGTATTACACCTCGGCAAAAAAACTTAGACTAAAAACTGTTTTGATAAAGGATTCTGGAAAAACTTTCTTCAAAAAACCCACAATTACATGCATCGGGATAGGCCCAGATGCAGAGGAAAAAATAGACAGGGTCTCTGGAAAGCTAAAGATTATTTAGTGCTACTTATAAGAGGTATAAAATAGAATGGTTTATAAAGTAGTTTTTAGTTAGATCATTATGGAATCTGAGACAAAAGGCCAATATACATTAGGTGTAATATCGAAGTCTGAACAACCTAAATTAACACTAGAACAACATGCAATTCAAAAGTTTGAAGAATATCTAGTAAGTAATCTAGCCAAGAATAACTGGGGTACTAATATTCCTAATAGCACTGCTAAATTATGTATATATGTTCATTGTAGATTTGGCGATAAAGACCTTGATCTAAGACCTACAAGTCATATATATTTTAAGGATTCGGATGGAAGAGAATATCTTGTAGTTTATAATATAGACCTTATCAGAGTAAAAAAACTAGAAAGAAAGATAAAGGCTGCTATTCAACATGGTATTCAACCCTTAAATGTTTTAATAAAATCATTAAATGAAAATGGTGCCATTCATGGAGACTTTTTTAGATTTGATAGAAACCTGACGAAGCTAGAAAGATTAATCAAAGACATGTTTGGGCAGATATACTACTTTGACAGTTCAAAAAATAGAATAGAAGTATTCAATTTTGAGTATGATTCAATGTCACAATCTGGTGTTGAGCCAATAGATGTGTTTGATTCATTTAGAATAGTCCCTTATAAACCAGAAAATTTAAAAGCAGCGAAGTTAGAGCATATAACGAGATAAATAGAATGTTAGAAGAAAAAATTGATTATGAAGAAAGAGAAAGAATGTTGCGTGAAGATTCTTGCATTCCACTAGCTAGAAATTCAGAATTTAAATTTAGTTCACAATACAGGCCAGTGGTTATTGGCTATAATCCTTTAGGCAATGCTGAACTAAAAGAAAGGGTAATCAGAATGTTTTATGATTTAAACCAAGAAAATGGGATAGAAACCCCGAGGTTTTATCGGAAAAATGGCTCGCATATCTCTGCCGGAGAGATTCATGGTATGTGGGCACGCTTTACCAAAAAATATGGCTCCTTGTACGATATGACTAAAAGTCTGTAAACTAAACTTCAATTCTTTCCCTAATAATTTTGTTTTGTTCTCTAATCCCTTCAATGTCCTCTTTATAATTTCTTATCTCTTATCATCAATAAAACAAATATCTTTATTAACTTAAACTAAAATCCATTTAAATTTTGAGGAGGAATAAAAATGTACCATCCGGGAAAAGTGCTTGAAATATTGTCAAGTAATGATAAGGATATTAAATCAAGTGATGAAACCACACAGGCCATAGTAGAAATGTGGGATGAGAATCAATTCACGTTTCTTGTTGATTCAAAATTAAGCAAGAAAATAAAAAAGAATAACATAGTCCTTGTTGATTACAGCCCAATATCTGAAAAACTTCCGCTGCCTAAACATTTAGTTGTGAAAATTTTGAATGGAAAATTAGGCCAGGAAATATGGAACAACTACAAAAAGTATAATGAAAAAAACAAGAGGGCATTGGCAAAAAGCATGCAGTCTAATATAGCGCAGCAGTATATGGGCTGATATGGGCATATTTGACTTTTTACTTTTTGTGGCAGAAAGCGGGCCAAAAAATCAGCGCCTACAAAAAAACAAAATCTTTATAAATATGTTTTTCACCATAGTTTTAGGACGACCATAGTGGCTTGGCAACACCCGATCCCATTTTTTCGAGGTGTAGCCTCGATGAGGGAAGTTCGAACTCGGACAGTTAAG
>JACPNH010000022.1 GCA_016185565.1 Candidatus Woesearchaeota archaeon
AAATTAGCAATTAGCTTAAAACAATTTTTTGATAATTTAGGTATTATTTGCAGATTAAATTATACCAAACCAAAAAATCAATATAGGTTATCTATTAGAGAGAGAAAATCATTGATAATGTTCAAAAATAATATTGGGTTTGTTCATCCAGATAAACGGAGGAGATTAGAGTCTTTTAAACTGTGAGTCTTTCTAGTTCCCAGATTCAGAACGTCGACCAAGGCGTTGCCTAGTAGCAATCCTAGGAAAAATTAAATTGGCTCATATCGGTGGAACCTTATCTATCAAAACTGTCGAAGATATGGCAATACCGAGGGAAGGTGTGACTTGTTGACTTAGTAGCACTTGCATTTATTTTGTTATTAAGTCATGAAATTCAAAAATTCAAATAAGTCATTACCCCTGTAGAGACTGAGACTTTAAGTCGAGAGTTTTGCATTTTAATGCAAAGCTAATACGCCAAT
The DNA here is from genome assembly GCA_016185565.1 of Candidatus Woesearchaeota archaeon. Classification (GTDB taxonomy): domain Archaea; phylum Nanobdellota; class Nanobdellia; order SCGC-AAA011-G17; family JAGVZF01; genus JACPNH01. Next base: position 465 of record JACPNH010000022.1, read on the forward strand.
CTCCTATTGCAAGGATAGGATGAAGGTATAGTCCACGCCATACAAAACACATAATGTGTGGATTAACGTGCGTGAGACAGTTTGTTCGATATCTAGTGGGTGTGTTTGGCATCTGAGGGGAAGGACCATTTAGTACGAGAGGAACGGTGGTCCGTGGCCTCTGGTCAATCGGTTGTCTGACAAGGCAGGCCGAGCAGCTACGCCATAAGGGATAAGAGCTGAAAGCATCTAAGCTCGAAACCCGCCTCGAAAAGAGATGCCATTTAGGAGCTCTTCCAGAAGAGAAGGTTGATAGGAACAGCGTGTAAGCACCAAGGCAACGAGGTGTTCAGCGTGTGTTTACTAATCGCTCCTATCTAAGGTAATTTTTATGCACAGCTTCTTTTTTTTCTTTATATTCAAAACTTAGAAATAGCTAAAAAAGCTTAAAAACTGGCTTTGGAAATTTTTATATAAGCTTCTATTTTTACTTTACGTATAACTATGAAAACTGTAGTTGATAAAAAATTAATTAAAGAAGAGAGGGTTTTTGATGGCCATTTTGCAAAAGTTCATTTAATTGCTATAGCCTTTCCTGACGGAGAAGGCCACAAAAGGCTAGAAAAAGCACTTCATATAGAAAAGCCAGATGTGATTACAATTGAGGATTCTGAAAAACGCCAGCGCTTTCTTGAAGATGCCATTAGGTTGCATTTTGATTATCTTATTGATGTGTTAAAACAAAAAAGATTGCCCCAAGAAGATTACTCAGTTTTTAAGGATTTTTTAAATGAGTACTTCACAAATGTTATTAATTTTTCTTATAATGTATCAAGAAATTATTCCCATCCAAACGAGGTGCCTCTTATATTAATAGATGATCCATCCCAAAATAATGACTCTGAGGAAATAATAAGAGAAAATCTATGCGATATATTAGATCTTATAGAGTCAATTCCCGAATCCCAAAATTCTTTAGAGGAAGAGGTTATAGAGTTTTATATAAATGACCAAGAGGATTTATATAGGAAATTAGAAGAATATTATCAAAGTTGTGATGATGGGAATGGATTAGTAGCAATAAACTCACTTAAAATAGATCCAAACATGCCATTAATCTTGGGTCCAAGAGATTTGTATATGGCTGACCGCTTGTCAGAACTCTCAAAAAGATATGGCCATAAAAAAATAGTGCATATAGGCCATTGGCTTCATACACTAGATGATTTGAATAAAGAAACGCTATACTCAAAAATTAAACACCTAAATCCTACAAGAACCACATTAAAATACTATGATTAATTTTTGTTCTATACTCTGCGCTATTTTTCCCATAAATAATATTTTTAAAGTAACAAAAATTTATATAATAATAAGATTATCCTTTTAATTATTGAAATGAAAGATTCCAAGAAAGAATCTAAAAAAGAACAGAAAGAGGAGAAAAAGCACTTAAATAGAAGAAAGATAATAATATTTTCTTTAATAGCTCTTTTAGTTATTGTTATAGTTGCTATAGTTGCTCTAGGAATAAGGATTAATTTCATTTTGAATGATGAGCTTATAATAAGATTGACGCCATTAGATAAAAGCATTGTTACTTTGTATGGGCAGGAAAAAAATGTGACATTCAATTTCCAGAATTACAACTCATTATTCTGTAAGTCAAAATGTACCTATGAATTTAAAGACTTAAGCAACAACAGGCTTATAGATTCAGAAACCTTAACCTTAAAATCTCGAACAAATGTTACTCGTTCATACAACTTATTGCCCAGCATCTATGGGCCCGGACAGGAGATTTATTCTTTTGAGATTCGCTGCAACAATTTAAAGACATTTTTTTGCACCACTGAAGAAAATGAGCAGTTTAAATCCTCGTTTATAACTTTAAGCTATGACCTTAGTGAAGCTGACAGGAACAAGTTGCTGGCGATTAACTCCAGACTTAATAATTTTCTAGATAGAGCATTTAATCTTGAAATAGGCTATCAGAGACTGAATTACTCATTCTATTTGGCAACTCCAAAATTAAAAGACACCTTATTCTTTGAACCTCATTTTTCGTTTAGCGATAGTGTAATAGACTTAAATTCTGATTTTCTAGACTTGAAAAACGAAAGCCTTAACCTGTTTAGCTTGTGGACTACAGGAAAATACGATCTGCTTAATGATGCAGTGGAACAAAAAAACTATACCTTAAATAATTTTTCAAATAAACTTTCCATACAAGAAGAAAAATTTAATATATTAAAAAATGATTACAACAATTTAGTTAATAACATAACCTTGCTTGCAAATAACTCTCTTGTAATAGACTCTATCATTGATTATTCTAATACAACAAACAATTCCTTGTTGCAGAATCAGTCAATAAAATTCAAAGATAATACAAAAGAAATACAAAAATTATTTTTTAACAAAACAACAAACCTAGACTTCCTAAATAAAAGAATAATATCATTAATGTCTGATATAGGCTATTTAATCAACCAAACAAATACAACACTAGTTCCTAATTATAGTCTTGAAAATGAATTCATTAACGGAATTTCTGTTATCACTAAAATATCAAACGTTACATTTGCCTTAACCATACCAATTAACATTTCACTTCCAGATCCTAAATGCTGTGTATTTGGAAAATGTAAAACATGCTGCACTACAGAAACCTGCAGTGCAGATCCAAGGTTGTTCCCTGTAATATTCATACATGGACATTCATTCAACAAAAAATCTAGCCCAGAAACTTCATTAAATTCATTCACAAAGATGCAGCGTAGACTACAAGAAGAAGGCGTGATTAATACAGGCCAGTTAGATTTGAGAAACCTTGAAGAGATTCCTAGAGGAGAGTATGGAAAATTTGGGAATCCTATCAGCATAAGTGCTACATACTACTATATAAATTTCTACGAACTTGGTACATACAGGATTACAGCACAAAAATCTGAAAGGATAGAAAACTATGCATTGCGCTTAAATGAAATAGTCAATATTGTTAAGGAAAGAACAGGAGCTGAAAAGGTAAATATTGTTGCCCATTCGATGGGCGGTCTAGTCTCTAGAGAGTATATAAGGATTTTTTCTGATGCAAAAGTAAATAAGATTATTTTAATAGGCGCTCCAAATTTCGGCATAAAAGGAAGATTAAAGGATTTATGCAGTTTTACAGGCTCAGAGAAAGAATGCGAAGATATGTCTCAAGATAGCATATTTCTAAAAAGATTAAATCAGGCAAAGCCCCTACAAAAAGTAATCATTTATACAATAGCTGGCACTGGTTGTAATACAGAAAATGAAGACGGCGATGGCATTGTAGTATTAAAAAACGTTCCTTTGCCTTATGCAAAAAATTTCACAACCCCAGGAACTTGCACAGATATTTTAAAATCTAATCTGCATCAAGACCTAATAGACCCAGAAAAATACCCAGAAGTTTATAATATAGTTAAAAAGTTGCTAAGAGAATAGCATTTTATAATATTTTATTTATTCCATTCTCGCAAGGTCTTATTATGCCTTTTTCTGTTATAATCCCTGTTATGTATTTTGCTGGGGTGATGTCAAATGCAGGATTTATTGCAGTACTTCCTGGAGCTGCAACTAAAATTTCTTCTAATTTTCCATGCCTTGTGAGGCCTTTTTGGTATAGAACTTCATCTTGGCTTCTTTCCTCTATTACTATGTATTGCCCAGTTTTGCATTTTCTGTCGATTGTAGAAGTAGGGGCAGCAACAAAAAACGGAATCTTGAATTCATTTGCCAAAATTGCCTTTTCTAATGTCCCTATTTTATTGGCCGTATCCCCATTTACTGCAATTCTATCAGCCCCAACTATTACCATGTCAATTTTTCCTTTTGAGAATAAATAAGCTGAAGCGCTATCCACTATGATGTCAAATGGTATTCCCTCATTTCTTAATTCCCAAGAAGTTAGACTAGCTCCTTGATTTCTTGGCCTGGTTTCTGAAACATAAACATGCAATTTTTTACTTCTTCTTTTGGCAATATAAACAGGAGATAGGGCTGTTCCATAATCAACAAACGCAAGCCATCCCGCATTGCAATGTGTTAAAATTCTAGAGTTATTTGCAATTAAGCCATTCCCAATAATTCCTATACTATAACAGGCCATTTCATTTTGTTTTGCTATATACCCTGCTTCAAATTTTGCCAAATTTTTTCTGTGGCTATTATCTCTAGATTTTAATCCAGTTCTAAAGACTTTTTCAGTAGCATCAAACAAGTCTCTTGCAGTCGGCCTTGTTGATTCTATTTCTTGTTTTGCTTTTTCTACATAATCCAGAAATTTTTTTGATGGTGCTTCAACAAAGGCTTGAGCCATTGCATATCCAGCAGCCGCTCCTATAGCTCCTGCCCCTCTAACGGTCATGTTCTTAATTGCTTCACAAGTCTCAATATGGTTTTTTGATTCATAGATTTCAAATCCAGAAAGTAGTGTATTCTGATTTATTAGGCAAACAGAATTTCCATTTATCGAAACCGTTCTGTATATGGTGCCATCGACTTTCATAAAATATATAAAATAGATAGGTTTTAAAATTTTTTTAATTTCACAAATCTATGGCTTTTCAGGATAATCCAGAAGGCGTAATAAAATTTAATTCAAGAGTAGACAAAGATGAGCCGCCATCTGCTTTTACATTAAGAGACTTAGATGTATATAGACAAAAACTAAGAGATCTAGAACTAATTGGTGGCTCTGAAAGAGGAAAATGCTATGGTAACATAAGCATCAGGCATCCTGTTTCTATTTATGTTACTTTGCCCGAAGGTCATCGAAGTTTTATTATTACAGGCACCCAGACTGGTTGTGATATCACTCTGCAAAATAAAGATTATTTGAGAGTGACAAGATACGATATAATGAATAATCGTGTTTATGGTAGGGGCGTTGCAGAACCTTCTTCAGAGTCATTAACGCATGCTGCGTTATATGATATTAGCGATAAGATTTTGGCTGTAATTCATGTTCATTATAGCGGTTTATGGAATTCTAGACATAGGCTAAATATTCCAACCACAGCTCCTGGAATTGAATATGGCACTTTAGAAATGGCGCTTGATATGAAAAGAGTGCATGAAAAAATAAAATCTGAGCATCTTGATAATATTATTGCAATGGAATCTCATCGTGATGGGATATTGACATTTGGAAGGGATTTGCAGGAAGCCTTTAATACTTTAATAAAGTATCATGATAGACTAAATCCAAATAGCAAATATTAATAATCCTATTTTCTTAATAATCCCGATGAACTCAAGAGTTTTAATAGAAAATTGCCTAAAAAAATCACAATACCCATTTGTTACAGCTACCGATATAGCAACCTACATAAAATCGCCCTTTAATTTGTGGGCGAATAAATTTGCTCCTTCTTACGAAAGAGATCCAATTCCAGAATATCTAGAAATTTTATTTAAGCAAGGACTTGAGCATGAAGAGTACATTGTTAAAAAACGCTACCCAGATATTAAAGTTATAAAATTTAAAACCAAATATGATGGATTTAAAATTGCAGTAAGGGAATTTTTTAAAGGTACATCTGCTCTTCATGGTATTCCATTGTACTTTCTACCAGATTCATTACTTGCGCAGCCAGACATTGTAGAATTAGATAAAACCCACAGAAGCATATTTGGTAATTTCCATTATAAGATTAAGGAGATTAAGATGGCGCGCAATATTAAAAAAGAGCATATAATGCAGACTGTTTTTTCAAATTACATCATAGGCAAGATACAGAATTATTTCCCAAAGCATGTTATATTAATAAATAAAGACGATGAGGAGCTTTTTTTTGATTACAAAGAATATGAAGACGAGCTTCTTAAAATAATGGAAGAAGTAAGAGAGGTTTTGAAAGGAAAATTTGTCAGTCCAAACATAGGCTCTGTTCAAGATCCTTGGAAGTCATATGCGTTAAAGTTGGCTGAAAAAAGCAATGACCTTTCATTGCTAAACACGCTCGGAAATTTAAAAAAGCAGATTCTGATTAAATATGGAATAAATAACATTTACGACCTTGCAAACCTTAAAATTACAAATGATTTAGATATTCTTACAAAAGACAATCTGAAAAAATTAAAGCTTGCAGCCCAGTGTCATCTTGACAATAAATATATTTTTCTGAAAAAGATAAAATTTCCAAATAAAAAAACCGAATTGTTCATTGATTTTGAATCTTCTACCGGCATGGAGATTGAGGGTTTTGTTGGTAATATAGACTATTTAATTGGAGTGTTAAAAAGAGAAAATAACAAAGAAGAGATTTTTCATTTCTTCTCAGAGTCTCTAGAGGATGAAGAAAAAATGCTTCATGATTTTCTCGACTTTTTAAAAGGGCATGGAGATTTTGTTATATACCATTTTGGCAATTATGAAAATATAAGGTTTAGGGAGTTATTTGACAAATATGACATAGACAACAACTTAAGAGAAATGGTGCTGAAGAACATGGTTGATTTGTTAAAAATAACTAAAGATAATGTAATTCTGCCATTAAGCTCTTACTCGCTGAAGTCTATCGCTCCTTATCTCGGATTCAAATGGAGACTGACAAATATAGATGCCCGCCAGTCCCTTGTGTTGTATATGGACTACATAAAAAACAACAACAAAGAAAGTCTTCATAAAATATTAATTTACAATGAAGATGATATTTTGGCAACAAAAATACTAAAGGATTTTTTAATAAAAGGTAGATAATGTTATTTTTTATTTTTTCTTTACTCCGAGCATGATGTAGCTTACAATCACAGCCAGAAATATTATAAATGCCGAAAATATTTGTGCTGAATTATATCCTTGAGATATAAAAAATTTAAATGCCTCTGAAAGTATGTATTTAATTACGATTATTACAAATCCCCATATTAATATAACTCTAATTGTATCCATTAACATACAATTTATATTGCAAGAAAATTTTAAATACTTATTTATTAAATCTTAGAGAACATAAAAAGTAAAAAAGCTTTTAAATGCTTACTAAGCTTATCCAAAAAAATGACTCAAGAAGAAATTAAAGAAACAACAAAACCCATAACTATAGAAAAAGATCTCAATAAAGATGCAATGAGTAAGGTAAACAGATTTGTGTCATTAGTAGTGATTGCAAGCATAATAGTGTTTGTTTTGGTAGTTATTTTTATAATATGGATTATAAGAGCAATTATAAAAGATACACAATAAAAAATTTAATAAATATCTTTAACGTAATACATTTAGATGTCAAAGACAAAGTGCAAGAATTGCAAAAGATATGTATATGAATTAAAGGTTTGTGGATTTTGTCGTTTCCATGCATGCCAATACTGCAACCCAAAAAATAAATGCAAGAAATGCGGTTATAAAATTGTAAAAGTGCTTAAATATCAAAATTAGATTTTCTATATTATAAGGTTTTTAAAGGTTAGAGTTTATTAACATACTTACACTTTATGAACGATGCAGTATTTTAGATAAACTTTTATATAGATAGATATTATTTTTTTATGGAATTTGGGGAAAAAGATGGTGGAAAATTTGAGGCAAGATTCTATTGCGCACAAGATGACTTCTGAAGTGCCTACAGCAACCACAAGAGAGACTATAGGCAAGATATTAAACAGGCTTTCTAGGGAAAGTAAACTATTTGATAATATTGACTACATTTATGTTTTAAACAAGGCAGGAAAACTTGTTGGGGTTGTTTCTATACGTGAATTATTCATACATAATAAAAATGTGCCTATTGAAAGGGTGATGAAAAAAAATATAATTTCAGTTTCTCCAGACACAGAACAAGAGAAAGCTGTACATCTGGCATTAAAACATAACATAAAATCAGTACCTGTAGTAAAACGAGGCAAATTACTGGGAGTGGTGCCTTCCAACAAGGTCCTGTCCATTTTAAACAGATCTCTGCAAGAAGATATTTTGCATTTTGCTGGTATTCATAGATCTCATTTAGAGTATGAAAATACCCTAGAAGTGCCTTTGTTTTTATCAATTTGGCACCGCATACCGTGGCTTATTATTGGACTGATCGGGATTATTTTTACAGCGGCCTTTATTAATTTGTTTGAGGCAACTCTGGAAAAGTACTTGATATTGGCATTTTTCATTCCGGCTATTGTATATATGAGCGATGCACTAGGCACACAACATCAAACCTTATTTATTAGAGACCTTGCAATTCTAGGAAAAGAATTAAAGATGTGGCAATATTATTTAAGACAGATGCTAATTGGATTTTTTCTAGGAATATTAATTTCGACCTTAGTCTTCCTAATAGTTTCTTTTTTCTGGAAACAATACTATGTTGCTTTTGTTATTGCCCTCTCAATGTTTATTGCCTTGCTTATCACAAGCTTTACAGCCCTGCTAATTACGTCCATAATAAACAAGCTTGGCCAAGATCCAGCCTTGGGAAGCGGTCCTTTTGCGACAATTATTTCTGATTTGACTTCTGTTGTGATATATCTCCTGGTAGCTTCACTGCTTCTTTGATTTTTATTTCTTGCATGAATAAAGTATGCGGCAATCAATGTAGGACTTCTTCCATGAGCTCTTTTACAATGCACATAGACTTTAATTTTATTTTCAACAAAATTCTTTAATGCTTTTGCACCAATGAAAAGTTATTTTTGTGTCGGTGCAGTATGGTCTTTTACAGGCAACCATAAGAAATATTTTGCTCCAAATGGGGCATCAATACTCTCATATTCTAAAGAGATATCTGCTTCTATGCCCTTCTTAATTAAATTTTCTGCAAAACTATGCTTTACATAGCATTGATTTGTTCCAAGGTAAATATAATCAGTTATTCTGTTATATTCAAAGGGAATATGTTTTGGATGTTTTATATAAGCCATTTTATCACTCCACGCAGCACGCCATTTCATCCAAATTTTGGTCAAAGCTTTGTGCAACTTTTTTAATCATCTCGCTTAACGTTGGGAAAATATGAACAGTATCTCTTATGTCGTAGATAGTCATTTTGTTTTTAATCGCATAAGTAGCGGTTGTTATTATATCAGCAGCCATAGGTCCGATGATATGAACTCCAATAACGATTTTTGTTTTTGGATCAAGAACCATTCTAATTAAGCCCCTTGTGTCTTTAATCGCTGCTGCCTTTTCCACATGGTCTAATGTTACAGTTCTGCATAAACAAACATTGTATTTTTTCATAAATTCTTCTTCTGTTATACCAACTGCCGCAACTTCTGGAGAGGTAAAAACGGCATGAGGCACTTCATTATAGTTTATTTTCTTATTTACATTTTCAAACATATTGAGAACAGCAAAATTCCCTTCTTTTGCTGCTGTTGTTTCAAGAGGCATCAATCCTGTGACATCACCAGCAGCGTAGATATGTTTTTGAGAAGATTGCATATGCTCATCCACTTTAATAAATCCCTTATCATCAAGTTCAACACCGGCTTTTTCTGTTTCAAGAAGTTCTGTATGTGGTTTTAAACCAGTAGCAAGCATTAATTTTTCAGCATATATAATCTTTTTCTTTCCATCAACCTCAACAATTAATTCAATTCCATTTTTTGTTTTCTTTACTTCTTTCGTATTAGCTTTTTTATAAATAGCAATTCCTTCTTCTTCCAAATGTTTTTGCAATTCTTCTCCAAGCATAGAATCAAATTTTGGTATAATCCTTTCTGATCTTTGTAAGACAGTTACTTTAACGCCAAAGTGGTGGAATATTTGTGAAAATTCCATGCCTAATGGCCCACCACCAATAATAATTACAGACTTTGGCTTTTTCTTTAGATTGAAAATATTGACATTTGTAATAAAGTCAATTTTATCAATTCCTTTGATTGGTGGAACAAAATTAGAAGCCCCAGTTGCAATAAGAAAATGTTTTCCTTTGAATCTTTCATTACCTACTTTAACAGTATGTGAGTCTTCAAAAGAAGCCAATCCTTCTTTAAAATCAACATATTCCTGATTTTCAATGACTTTTTCGTAATTTTTACTCCTGAACCTTTTAACCATTTCATGCGTTTCTTTTAATGCTTCTATAAAATCAGATTTTCCTTGTAATCTTACTGCTCTAAATTGGCTCCTTAGTGCATAATAATATTCTTCTCCCTGATGAAGCATTATTTTTGACGGCACACAGCCAACGTTTACGCATGTCCCACCAAGAGGCAGAATTTTTTCATAGTTTATAAGAAGTGTTTTCTTTTTCAGCTTGTTTGCCATGTTTGCTGCTGCAAAAGCTCCAGCCCCTCCACCAATTATAATTAAATCGTATTCCTTAAACATCTTTGATTACCCAACAATTTTCTAATCTTAATTTGTATTTCTGAATGTGCTTCTCAAACAAATTAACTATTGGAACTATAGTTTCTTCATCAAGAGTATACACTCTAGAATTACCGTTTTGAGTTATTTTGACAAAGCCACAATGCTCTAAGCATCTAAGATTATGAGATACTCTGCTTTGTTCAAATCCGGTTTTATAGCATATTTCTGTGACGGTTAGAGGTTTCTTTTTTAAAAGTTGAATGATTTCTAACCTCGTCTGATTTGAAAATGCTTTGAAGAATAACCTATGAATATTATCCATTCGGTGAATCTGTTGTAACTTAGGCATATGATAAAATTATCATATAGATTATTTAAATCTTTTGGATTGATTTATAATTCAATTACTACTAATTAGTTTTGTGAAAGAAATCTTTTACATTTTTATTGAACAACAATAGACCACTATTAATTCCTATTATTACAATGAAAATCCTATAAAAATAAGAAGAAGGTCTTGTTTAAATTTCTTTGGTTTTTCTTTATCCTTTAAATTAATAAAGTTAGAATTCATTTTAGCACCCTTTAATGCACCAACGTATCCAAATAGAAAAATTTAAATATCAATATAATCTCAATAAACATTAAAATAACCATAATGGTGATTATTTTGAGCTTGAAAACCTATTTAAAAACAAATAAAAACGCCAGAAAAATATTTGGCAAAGTGGAATTAGAGATAATATCCAAACAGTTAGATGGCATGCCACTTACCCAATCAGAAAGAAATAGGATAAGCAGAGACATAAAGCCTAAATTAGAAGTGATTAAGGAAATTGCAGAATTTAAGGATGAGTTTGAGCTCGAGAAAAATCAGTACAATAAAAAAATAATTGAGAAAGCGGTAAATGTAATGCTTGAAGATGGGATTTCTGACAACATTAAAGCTATACTTCTCTTTGGTTCTTTTGCAGACAATTCTTATACAAAAAATTCTGATATTGATATTTGTGTTATTTTTAAGCGTAACTTGTCTTTGAAAGAGGCAACAGAATTTAGAATAAGAATATCCGGACGAACACATAAAAAGGTGGATGTTCAAGTGTTTAATGTTTTGCCGCAAAAGATAAAAAGGGAAATTGCAAGAAGCCACAGAGTACTTTATAAAAGCAATGATTATGACAATGTTAACTTTTCAATAAGGCATCTAAAAGATAATGATTATTTTATAAGAATGAGCAAAATTTTTGGAGTTAAGGTATGATGAGGATAACAGACAAAATAAATGAAATAAATAAATTCTTAGATGAGTTAAAGAGCATTGTGCCTTCTAGTTTAGATGATTATAAAAATAGCCTAGAAAAGAAAGCAGCTTGCGAAAGATACATAGAAAAGATAATCGAAGCAGTAACAGATTCAGTTTTTTTGATAATTAAAACTAGAAAATTAAGGTTGCCAGAAGACGATCTAGATGCATTTGATATATTATTAGAGAATAGTATAATTGATAAAGAAATGGCTTCTAAACTGAAAAATGCAAAAGGAATGAGAAATATTATTGCACATGAATACGGCAAAATAGATGATGAAATTGTATTCGAATCACTTACCGAAGAGCTTGAAACGGATGTACGTAAATTTATTTACACAATAAAACGTCTTAAACTAAAATAAGGAAGTATTGTATTTTAAATTAAATACCCCAGACAGGGTTTTCCTTTCTTTTTAGCTCTGCAATTTCTTTCATTATTTGTATTTCACCGTTGCTTAAGTAATTTTTTAACTTTTTTAGTTTTCTGAATTCCTCTTCATTTATGCTGCTGTAAAGAATATCTCCTGAATTTATTTGCCTGCCCACAATCACATTAAGCAAAGACACGGCAATCTCCTTGCCTTTTGCAGCCTCACCTATGTTTTTTCCTTGTTCTTGTATACCTTTAACTTCTGTGATTTCTTTGCCGTCCTTCATTAGCCTCATTCTAGGTTTTAATATTCCCCCTAAGACTTCAACTCCGACTACGGCAGGATGGCTTTGCCTGAAAATATAGCCAGGCATCAAATATATTTTGCAGGGCCTCGCAATGTTTTTTAGATCTTCACTCTGCAAATTTGATTTTTCCTTTTTATACCATTCTTCATACTCTTCAGCTATCTTATAAATAACATCATGGTTGAATATTTTTACTTCATTTTTCTTTTTCTGATCCAGCTTCTGCAATGTCTTTTTTTGAAATATCCCCTATTGAAGCTTTTCTTATTTTTATGTTTTTTTCCTTAAGCAAGGACATTAAGGCCTCTAAACTCCCCAAAGAATCTGCCTTGACAATAACCCCTTCCTTGTCTACTTGTATTAATACTTCTTCAACCTCTTTTTGTATTTCATTCTTTAATTTTTCTAAGTTTTTATTTGCCACATTAAAAGGCATTCCAGGGAAAATTTCTTGCTGGGTTTCAACAACAGAAACCCTTACATTTGAAGCAGCTCTTACCTCATTTACGCTTACTGTTTTATTTTCCTTTATGAAAAGTCCTTTTACTTTGCTTACAATGGCTTCTTCTAAGCTTCCTATTACAATAACATCTTCCTTTTTTAGATGCCCATCATATAAAACACAATCCAGGATTTTTCCTATACCCTTCTCTTCTCTTATTTCTAGAATAGTGCCTTTTCCTGGCTTGTTTGTGTCTATTTCAAGCTCTTTTTCCAAGTATTTTTGGGCCAAGCCTATTATAACCAATAACAATTCTGGAATTCCAAGTCCTATCTTAGCTGACGTCGGCACTATTGTAATTTGCTTGGTGTAATCTTCGATTCTGTCGAACCTTTCAGAAATCAAATTCATTTCAGATAATTTGCCAACTATGCTGTATATTTTATTTTCTAATTCTTTCTTGTAATTTTCATTTAGGCTGTTTATGTTTTCAATCACATATTTGCTATTTTGCCTGAACCCATTAATTAAGTCTATTTTATTTGCAGCAATCACAAACGGTGTTTTGTAATGTCTTAGAATTTCTATTGCTTCTATAGTTTGTGGCTTTAACCCCTCGTTTACATCTATAACTAAAACAGCAATATCAGCAAGATTCCCTCCCCTTTTTCTTAAATTAATGAAAGACGCATGTCCTGGGGTGTCTAGAAAAATCAATCCAGGTATTTTAATCTCTTTTTTTATTAGGTCCTTGCATATTTTTTTTATAGCATTAACATCGACTGTAGAGCAAGAAATCTTTTGTGTGATGGCTCCAGATTCTGTTTTTACAACAGAGGTGCCTCTAATATAATCTTGAATTGATGTTTTTCCATGATCTATGTGTCCAACAAAGGTACATATAAGATTCCTTATCATTTTTAATCACTTTAAATCAACCAGGCCCTTTAAAAATCAGCAATGTCTATTTAAAAAGGTTTTTATATAAACAAAGTCAATAAAAATATCCATGAAAAAGAGGCATTTAATTATTTTTGCTGTAGTATTGTTTTCATCTATTATCTTAGCTTCAAATGCAGAAGCATTTAGCACTGATAGCATTTTTGATGGGGTTGCAGATGTTATAGACAGGCTTCTCAAAATAGAAACTGTATTTGTTCTTTTAACAGAGTCTAATCTTACTTCTACTAGGCCTAATCAAACTTCTGTTGTAGAAAATTCTCTAGAACCTTCATCAGCATCACTGCCAGATAGTGGAGAAAGTACAGAATATGTAATAAGGGGTTCTTTTGCTGGTTCAAATAATATAGCATTATTAATTTTATTGCTTATCGTTACATTATTGTGGGTAAACAAAAATAAATTAAAGAAACATTGAAAAAATATACAGATTTATACAAGAAGCTAGGTAGTTATATAGGAAAACTGCTATAGCTTATAATCATGATAAACCAAAGCAACAAAGAATTAGCTATGTTATGGTTAAAAATATTGTAAATGAAGCTCCTTCATGTTTCATATATTTTATGCGTTTTAAAAGTTTAAAATTTAGCTGTTTTTAAAGCATAATAGTGTTACTTATATTAAGTAGTGAAAAATAGAAAGCTTTATAAATAAGTAAATATAACAATTTATTTAGAAATCAAATATATAGGGAGGAAATAAAAATGACGAAATGGACATACCAATATAGAGCATTTGTAGGACAAGAACCAACAAGTTTAGTTGATGCACTAGATAAAGAAAAAGATTTTTCTAAATCGAGAAAATCAACCATAGATACATATGTTGTTGGACCTTCTCAAGTATCAGCAAGAGTTAGAGATGGTCAATTAAAGATGCGGGGCCCAACTGGCTCGGTAGATGCGTTAGTTTTTGAGTTAACAGATGAAAGATATAGTTTTCCTGTTGCATCTGAAACAATAGCTAAAGCAATTGGAGTTAAGCCAGATTTTACTTCAAAACATTTAAAGACTGTTGGCGATTTAGAAAGGTGGGCAGAAAAGAAAGGTGCCATAGTTGCTGAAGTTAAAAAGCAAACTAAAAAGTATGAAACACCAACATGTGAAGTAGAAGTAACAGAAGTAGATATTGAAGGAAAAAATCTATACACTGTTGCAGTTGCATCAAACGATGTTGGTAAAATACATAGTACATTAAATACTTATGGAATACCACAAATTCCAAGGTCTAGAATAATGGACTATGCAGAAGCAATAAGACAAACAGTTAAAGATAGGCAATTGTCAAAAGCCTAATTTTTTCTTTTTTTAAAAATGCAAATCGCTCAACTAAAAAAAGGAAAACCATATCTTTTTACAGATGTAACAAGATGGGGTGGAAAAGGAGACAATTTGCTTAGGTTAAACCAAGTCTTTAATGTACCTCCAGGTTTTATTATTTCTTCTGACACTTTTAATGATTGGATTAAAGATTCAAGATTAAGCTCATTCTTATTAGATGTTTTATCAAGCAAAGATTCAGAGGAAGCATATCAAAGTATTAGACAAAGATTTTTAGCAACTGGATTACAAGGCGATTTAGTTTCTAGACTAGACAAAGAATTTCGTAGAATGGAAACACCAATTGCTATACGTTCAAGCTCTGTAA
>JACPNH010000024.1 GCA_016185565.1 Candidatus Woesearchaeota archaeon
ATTGCCAATTTCTGCTCATTTGTCAAGAACGTTCTTGGCCTTCTGTTTTTGTTTAGCTCTGGGGTTTTACCTTCTTCCATATATCTTTTAACAAGCTGCTGAACTCGTCTTGTGCTTAGATCATACACGGTTGCTACCTCTATTGGTTTTTTGTTGTTTCTTTTGACTTGTTTTATGAGCCACTTAATCCTACTTTTGTTTAATTTTACCATAGGACTAATGGAGAACTCACTTATAAAACTAGTGCGAAATAATTTCCGGACACCACAAAACCCAAATAAAACAGTAATATTTATATATTTACCAACCCAGAAATTTATCTAAAATGGTATTAAAAAAGGGGCAGACTACTCTATTTATAATTCTAGGCATTATTATAGTAATTTTAATTTCATTAATATTTTATTTCAGAACTGCTTTTATATCTCCTCCAAAAATAGAAGAATTGCAAAAGGAAACAGATTGTCCAGAAAGAGTTGTTACCGATTGTATAGCAAGAATTTCCCCAGATTATATTATTTTATTAGGTAAGCAAGGAGGCTACTTAAATACCCCACCAGATACATTTAGACTTTTTAATGGTTCTAGAGTATCTTTCTTATGCTTTAACATTCCAGGAAGAGAGGAATGCATGAATAGAATGTTAACAAAAGAGCAAATGGAAAAAGAATTAGAAAATGCTTTAGATTTTGCTTTACAATCCTGTATTAATGTCCAGCAATGTCGTAGGTTTGGCCAGCAATACTCAATTAATACTCCTAAAAAATTAAAATCAGATGTTAATATCGGAAAAGAAAAAGTTTTAGTTAAAGTTAGCTATCCAGTTCAATTAGTATCAAAAACAGGTGCTCAATTAACAATCCAGGACTTTTCAGCTTCTTTAGATTATCCATTAGGTAATTTATATGACATAGCTGTAAATGAAATTATAAATACAGAAGCAGAATTTGGTAATTTTGAACAACTGTTATACATGATTTCCCATAAAGGAAAAACAATAATTGACTTAAAAAAACCATATCCTGACAAATTATATGTTTTAAAAGCAGTTGATAATCCCTTCAAATTTCAGTTCTTTGTTCAAGGAGAACCAGGCTAAAATGATAATCCCAAGAAGGTATGATTTAATAATAACCAGTAGAAGTTGGCTGCTGGAGGTATCGGAACTCGCAGGAGGTTCTGATAATGATTAAAAAAAAAGTTTATGCAATCTTTGAAATTCTAATCTTATTATTTACATCCTTAATTACCATAGATCTATCTTCAGTAAATGTTTCAGCACAACAAGTTATTTCAGGTGTTCAAGAATCTTGCTGTCAAAAAACTAAATCAGGTGCTTCTTGTATTTTTACAAATGCTTCTGAATGCGACACAAATGCATTATCTGCTCCAACATCTTGTGATCAAACTAGTTTTTGTAAACCAGGTTGTTGTTTCAATGAAAATTCAGGGAATTGTTTTAAAAATACCCCAAGAAGTTTATGCGAATCTCAAGCAAATTCTACATGGAAAGACGATGCTACTTGTAATATTCCACAATGTACAAGAGGTTGTTGTGTTTTATCTAATGAATGCAGCTTTACAACATTAACAAGATGTAAACGTGAAACTTCATTATTTACAGATGTTAATTCAACTTTCTTAGCAGATGTTCCTTCAGAATTAGAATGTATAAATAAATGTAGATCCTTAGACCGTGGTGCCTGCGTAAAGCCAGATGGAAATTGTGCTTTTACAACAAGAGACGGATGTTCTCAAGAATTATCAACAACGCAATCTCCTTTAGTAGGTGCTGTAAATAAAACTGTTGTAGGATTTCACAAAGATTTTTTATGTTCTCATCCAGCCTTAGGAACTATTTGTGCTAGACAACAAAAAACAGGCTGCTTATCAGATAAGGATGAAGTTTATTGGTTTGATTCTTGTGGCAATCCAGAAAATATTTATTCTTCCGATAAAAGAGTTTCTTTCAATAATGGTTTTATTTTATCAAAAGATAAGTCATGTTCTTTATCAGGACCAGAAGATGCTGGTTGTGGTAATTGCGATTTTGCTCAATCAACTTTATGTAAAGAAGCCTCTAGGGAAAAATCACCAACATTTGGAAAATTTACTTGTAAATCAATAGCATGCTCAGCAAAAGATGTCTTCAAATCTCCATCAGCTCCAGCTTCAGGTGGACCAAAAAAAGCAGGAGAATCTTGGTGTACTTTTGATGGTCAAGTTGCTTTCGGTCGTGATTTAGTTGGTTCTAGGCACTTAAGAAAATTATGTATAGATGGCCAGGAATTAACAGAGCCTTGTGCAGACTTTAGAGAAGAAGTTTGCGTCCAAGGTTTATCAGGAGAATCCCCATTTGATAATTTTCAAACATTCTTTTTAACTGGTCAAGGTAAATTCATAGAAGCAGCTTGCCGTGATAATAGATGGGAAACTTGTAATGCTGCTAATCAAATAAAAGTTGCAGGTTGCGGAGCAGATTGTGATAAATTTAGAGATCAAGAACAAATTGCATGCTGCAGAAAAAAAGCCTGCGAAAATTTAGCATTAAGGGACTGTTTCTGGGCTCCTTTTGGTTCTTCAGACTTAAATGTAGCTCCGCCTTTAGGAGGTGTTTGCGTTCCTCATGTTCCTCCAGGTATAAGATTTTGGGAAGCAGGTTTAGCAGAAAACACCCCAGCAGGTTCTACTTCCCCTTTAGCACCGGCTTTAACGCCTCAAGCAGCATTTAATCAAGCAACTACAACACAAACAGCAGGCTTAACTTTATGCTCACAAGCAACCCAAAAATGCTCTGTTAAATTTTTGAAAGGAGGCATTGAAAGAATCTTTGGTGGAAGTTCTGAATGTATAGAAAATTGTCATTGTTTAGATAGGGAATGGATTGTTGGTGCAAATAATTTATGTAAGGCAACTGGAGATTGTGGTGCTTACTTTAATGTAGAAGGCAAGCCAACTCTAGAAGGATTTTCAGAGAATAGCGATGATTTTGCTCTAGAATTAAAAGATTTATCAGACTTTACTACATTTTCAAAAACAAAAGATCCAGATGAAGATCCTAAAAAATATGAACTAGGAAATGTTTTTAAAAGATTATTATTACCTTTAGGTGTTATTGGTGCTGCTGGGGTCTATACAAAGTTTTTTACAACTGCAGGTACATTTGTAGGCGCTTCTCCTTTTGCAGGTACAGCACTAGGGGGAATTTTTGGTACATTTGGAGGCCAATCATTCGGTTCAGCATTTGGGTATACAAAATGGTTATCAAAGAGTACAATCAATGGAATTAAAACACAAAATTTACCAGGAATTGATATTAGGGGTAGAACAGTTTTTTATAATGATGGTGTTAGGGGATATGTACCAATCAATGATTATTTAAAACAAGGATATAACCTAGAAGGATTCAGCTCAACTTCTGATGGGGTTATAAATCAAGTAAAGTTAGTAAAGGATAAGGTAGAATTTCAAATAAATGATGGAAAATTAATTCAGCCAGGAAAACCAAATAATATATTAAAACCTAGCGAAATGCCTTCTCAAACATATGGCTTTGGAACATTCATGCAAATAGTTAATACAATAGCATGGGCCTACACAATCTACTCTTTAATAGATCTAGCATTTAAAAAAGAAAAAACACAAAATTTAGTAGCAGAATGTCGTCCTTGGGTAGCACCTATAATTACAAGTCCAGCAGATTGTGAAAAATGTAACAAGCCAGGAATTGTATGCTCAGAATACAGATGTAAATCTCTAGGTCAATCTTGTGCGTTAGTAAATCAAGGAACGATAGAAGAAAAATGCGTTGATCTTCATCCTAATGATGTTACAGCCCCAATTATAACCCCAGATGAAAATGCCTTACCCCCAGGATTTAATATAGTAGAAAAGAAAGGGGAAGGCTTCTCAATAACACCACAATTCAAAGCATTCCAATCAATTTCATTAGGAATTTCAACAAATGAACCCGCCCAATGTAAAATTTCATTAAATCATTCTGTTAGATTTGAACAAATGCCTGCTAATTTTTTCGGCTCCCCAACATTTAAGCTAAATCATACAATGCTTTTCGCCTTGCCATCAGAAGTAACATCAGATCAATTAATAAAATTAACAAATGGTGGAAGATTTGAATTATTTGTAAGATGTGCAGATGCAAAGAATAATGCAAACCAAAGAGATTATTTCGTTAAATTCAGTATTGAAAAAGGTCCTGATTTAACAGCCCCTTCTTTAGAAGTAACATCTATAGAAGATGATTCTTTCCTGCAATTTAATACAACAGAAACAGATTTGTCAATATTCCTAAATGAGCCTTCAGAATGTAAATGGGATAGGTTTGATATTGATTTTAAAAATATGCAGAATAATTTCAATTGTGTTATATCCTCTACCTCAAGAACTCCATTATTCCAGGGTTTATTCGAATGTAAGACAAAATTAACAGGAATTAATTTAGGAGAAAATAAATTCTTTTTCAGATGCAAAGATCAGCCAGGAGCTCCAGAAGATAAAAGAAATACAAATGAAGAATCCTTTCCATTCACATTAAAAGTAGCTAAACAATTAAAAGCAACCTTAATCTCTCCCCCACAAAATGCAACATTATTCGTTTCAAATATAACATTAAAATTAAGAACAGAAGAAGGAGCTGAAAATGGAAAAGCAAAATGTGCATTTTCACAACAAAATGTTCCAATAACAGATATGGCTTTGTTCTTAAACACAGATTCAACAGAACATACTCAAAACTTAATATTGCCAAAAGGAGATTACACAATTTTCATTAAATGTTTGGATATTGCAGGTAATTTAGTTGACTTGCAATCTAAATTCTCAATACAAGTAGATACAGTTCCACCACAATTAACCTCTATTTTCAAACAAGGAAATATTTTATCTTTAACCGTAGATGAAGAAGCAAACTGCGAAGCATCCACAATAGATTTCAAATTTGGAGAAGGTATCAAAATGTTAAAACAAGGATTTACTCACCAGACTACTTTCGAAACCTCACCAACGTTCGTAATCTGTAAAGACACTTCAAATAACGAAGCTAAATTTACAATTACTGAATAGGAAACTTTCTTCCTATTTTTAGGTACTTTTCTTCCGAAATATTTATAAACTATTGGAACTTTTATTCCTAAAATGACAGCAATAAACATCCATAAAGAGCGTATCAAAGAACATGTACAAGAGATAGAAGATGCAATTTTGATAGGAATAGAAAAAAGGCCCTCAACTATAGGTTTACATACATCGGCATGTTCAATTTCTCTTTTAGAGCTGTACTTGTATAAATTAGGTAAAATCCAAATAGGCACCATCATTAAACATGATTGGTTCAAACCACCTAAGCCAGAGCAAAAAATTGAGCCATTAGCAGAAAGAAAGTTAGGCGTAGATTTTCCAAATAAAAATGAAATTCTTTCTTTAATGTACGAAATAGAAAATCAAAGAAACAAACTTATTTATGGCAATCCTTCTGAAGCAGTTATTAAATCAGTTTTAGAATCCTTTCAAGCTCTTCATAAACTTCTTAAAGAAAAATTAAAAGAAGTAGGTGAAGAAATTGAATAAGCAAACATTAAGATCAATAGCTTATATGCAAAATGCTTTATCATTTGTTTTTTTAGATTCGAATATCAATGCTCTAATTAAAAATATCTATCTTTTCGGCTCAGCCTCAAGAGGGGATTTAACTAAAGAAAGTGATATAGATATTTTTGTGGATTGTGATAAAGAAGATTTAGTTGAAAAGATTACAAAAACAGCCATATTAAAGTTTTATAAATCTAAAGACTATGATAAATGGAAGCAATTAAATTTCTCTTACCCAATTGCAGTTCAAGCAGGCAATTTAATGAAATGGCATCTTAAAACTAGCATACAAGCAGAAGGGATTTTATTATTTTCAAAAGAAACAAAATTAATATCTGGAAAACGTAAAGTAATTTTCAATTTTAATTTGACAAAAAATAAAAAGAAATACTTGTATTTAATTAGATCATTATTTGGTAGGAAAGAAAAGGGCTATAAAGAACATGGTTTATTG
>JACPNH010000031.1 GCA_016185565.1 Candidatus Woesearchaeota archaeon
AAAGAGCGCCTGCATGAGTTCCAGTTGCGTCAATAAACGGGGCTTTTTCCTCTGTAGAGTTGTCTATTAACAGTTTTGGAATTGGTGTTCTTTCATTCTGCCTCATTCTTCTTCCAAGATTGAGGAATATTGCGAATGCTGCCAGAAAAATCATCGAGCTAATTAGTGCGGCGGCTGCAAGAATGTCACCGTATTCTTTTCTAATCCACCAGGGGGTCATTATCGAGATAATCACAAGTACAAAGAAAATGATGTTTTGTGCCCTTAAATAACCAAGGCTTTGTATTTTTGATTTTGTAACAATTTCCTTGCCTTTTCCTTTTGGTACAACCCTAATCAGTGGGACGTTTTCATCCTGTACATTTGGAAAAGATAGAATGTCTACTAATTTTTCTTTAGGAATAAGTTCTGCTAGCGCTTGTCCAATTAAACTCTTTCCAGTACCCGGCTCACCTATTAATAGTACGTGACGTCTTTGCTTTGCTACTTTTTTAATTATTTTAACTGCTTCGTCCTGCCCTACAATCTGATCTACAACATTTTTGGGAACGTTTAGTTCTTTAGTATTTTTAAACTTAAATGGCTTATATGTCATATTCATTAAAAGAAAAATTAGGTTTAAATATGTTTTGTTAGGTATTAATAGTTTTTATAACTAATTAAAGGTTTGTAAAATAAAAAATTTATATTATTTCTTCTTCTGCAATAACTACAAAATCTCCTGTTGCTGTAACTGCACTATAGGGTACTAATAAATTACCTTGGTTATCTTTTTCTAATTCTAAGCCTTCTGCAAAACCAGTATGGTTTCTAAGGACTAATTGGATTAATTCTCCTGTTCTGGTTTCAAAAACTAAATTTCCTACTTCTCCAAATAATCTTCCTGTTTTACTAACTACTTTCCTCCCTAATAATTGTCTAGAAAATTTTCTTTCAGATTCTGCCATTTTTTTTACCTCATCTTATTTTTTATTGGTTATACCATATTTTTAACATATTTATAAATCTTTCTAGATTTTTTTAATAGTTTATTAAATATATATCAAAAATACTCTAACCCTCTCACCTATATTTCTTATGGAAAAGTTCATAATAAAAATTTTTATGAAATAGACTGTTTTTATTTCTTTTGGAAGTAAATAAGCAAAATTTTGCTTATTTTATAGATATTTAATTTATGTAAGTTTTTATAAATAAGTTTGTTAGATAGAGAGATCGATGTTTATTTATTGTTTTTAAGGCTTATATGTGTAATATATTTCATTTATATGTTTTTTATATTATTGCTTTGTTTTTTAAGTTTTATTATTATGTAATATATATTATTAATAATATATATTATTAACAAAGGTTAAACATTTTTTCTAAAAGAAATGATGGTGTTTCTTTCATGTGGTAACATAAGTTTTTATATAAAAATAATTTTAAAAACTATTCCATCGGAAATAATGGTCTCAGAGTCTATATTTAATCATAATAATACTTATATAAAACAATTTGAATTTAGCTAAAAGGGGTGGGTTTAAGAATATGTATAAAAATTTAGGTAGTTTTTTTGAAAATTTTTTAGATAAAGAGCCATTGTTTATCGATAAACAAGTTCTACAGTCAAGTTATGCACCAGAAACAATACCACATAGAGAAGAACAAATAGAACAAGTTGCTAGTATTTTAGCACCTTGCTTGAGATTAGAGAAACCAAGTAATTTATTCATCTATGGAAAAACAGGGACTGGGAAAACATTAAGTGTAAAATATGTGATGAACCAACTTATTGAAACATCAAATAAAAAAAATATTCCTTTATTAATTAGTTATATCAACTGTAAATTAAAAAGAGTTTCTGATACGGAATATAGGTTAATAGCACAACTTGCACGAGAGGTTGGATGTGAGGTTCCAGCTACAGGGCTTCCGACAGATGAGGTATATAGGATATTTGTGAATAATATAGATAGAGATAAGAAAATATTAATATTGATTTTAGATGAAATAGACCAACTCGTAAAAAAAGCCGATGACGAAATTTTGTATAATTTAACAAGGTTAAATGGAGATTTAAAAAATGTGCAAATATCTATTATTGGCATATCCAACGACCTTGTTTTTAGAGATAGTTTAGATCCCAGAATAAAGAGTTCTTTATCTGAAGAAGAAATACACTTTCCACCATATAATGCAATTCAGTTACAAGACATTTTAAGAGAGAGATCAAAGAAGGCATTTAGGAAAGAAGTAATTGAAGAGGGCGTAATTGAAAAATGTGCTGCGTATGCAGCAAAAGAGCATGGCGATGCAAGAAGAGCCTTGGAGCTTTTAAGAGTTTCAGGCGAACTAGCCGAAAGAAAAAATGAATCTAAGATAATAATGAAACATATTGATGAAGCAGAAGAAAAAATAGATAGAGATAGAATAACTGAAGCAATACATATGCAACCAAAACAATTTCAAGTAACTATGCTTTCTATATTAATTATGTCTACTAAAAATAAATCTCCTATCTTTACAGGTGAAATGTATGAATTATACAAAGATTACTGTAATAAAAGTGGGTTAAAACCTTTAACACAAAGAAGAGTGTCTGATATAGTTGGAGAATTAGACATGTTGGGTATAATAAATGCAAAAGTAATTAGTAAAGGAAGATATGGAAGAACAAAAGAAATTAAATTAGCAATTCCTTTATCTACAACACAAGAACTGACTCAAGCATTAAAAGATGGCCTTAATTTATGACGTATGAAAATAATCAAGAAATAGTAAAATATTTTTTAAAACAAGGTTATTTAATTAGTCCAGATTTTTTTGAGAAGAAACATCCCGACTTAAATAAGGAACAATTGATTGGATTAATACCAAAGAAAATAAAAAGTACAGAGAAACCAACAGTTCTGAATAATGACTTGATATCGGTTTTGAAAGAAGATAGTGTTATTATAGACATAAACTGGGGTGAGTTTGAAAAATCTCGGGTATTGTTTGAGAAAGACAAGAATCAAATATTGTATAAAACATTTTTAGATATTTTAAAGCTTAATACAGAAAAAAACAAAAAAGAAATTGTAAAATTGTTATTAAAAGATATAGGAAAACCTACTACTGAGGCAGACACAATAGGTATTGAGGAAGAGAAAACAGCAGACGAATCTAATGTTATAATCATAAAATCCTATAACAATCCTTCTAAAAAAAGAGATCCCCAAGATTTTGTTTCATATTACAATAACAGATATGAATCAATAAAAAAGATTTTATTAAATAGGATCGAATTGCAAAATACGGTGTCTATAAATAGGTTATTCAATAAGAATAATAGAGAAGAGGTTTCTATAATCGGGATTGTAAGTGATAAAATGGTTTCTAAAAATGATAATATTCTTCTTGTAGTTGAAGATTTAACTGGATATATAAGTGTGTTAGTTAATAAAAATAAAAAAGATATTTATGACAAAGCAACAAATATTACTTTAGATGAGGTCATTGGTATCACTGGATTAATAAATAATAGAATGATTTTTGCAAATAATTTATTTTTTCCAGACGTTATTTTTGGAAGTAAACAAAAAAAATACGATAAAGAGGTTTATATAGCTTTTATCTCTGACATTCATGTAGGCAGCAAATTATTTTTAAAAGAACAATTTTTGAGATTTATCAATTGGTTAAATGGCGAATATGGAAGTATACAACAGAGAAGAATATCTAAAATAGTAAAATATTTGTTTATAGTAGGAGACCTAGTTGATGGTGTTGGCATTTACCCTGGGCAAGAAAATGAATTAGAAATAACTGACGTCATAGAGCAATATAAAGAATGCACTAAACTGTTAAATATGATAAGGAAGGACATAAAAATAATAGCCTGTGGTGGCCAGCATGATGCATTGAGACTCTCTGAACCTCAACCACCATTTGATAAAATATATGCCAAAGATCTCTACAATCTACCAAATTTAATTGCAGTATCAAATCCAGCATTAATTAATGTAAATTCTACAAAAGACTTTGAAGGTTTTAATATATTGATGTATCATGGAGCAAGCTTTCATTATTATATAGCAAATATAGACTCTTTAAGGTTTAGTGATTCATATAATAATCCTCACTATGTAGTTCATTACTTGATTCAAAAAAGACATCTTGCTCCGACGCATTCTTCTACAGTTTATGTCCCAGATATAAATGAAGATCCTTTAGTTATTGATAAAGTGCCAGATATTATGGTATGCGGGGACATGCATAGATCTGATATCTCACAATATAACAATATAATAACTATTAATTGCTCATGCTGGCAAGCTAAAACAGATTTTCAAGAAAAAATCGGGAATAATCCAGATCCAGCAAAAGTGCTATTATTTAATCTAAAAACAAGAGAGATAAAAATATTAAATTTCAATGATTAAAATGGAAATAAAAGACTACTTTTCAGGAATAGATAATTATGTGAGTAAAGCATACAATACTGCAAAGAAGGCAAAGTCGAAGGGGTATGACCCTAGTGATGAGATAGAGATTATAGCTGTAAATAACATGGGTGAGAAGGTTGAAGGATTAGTTTCTGTGATACACCAACATATTAAGGGCAAAGGGATTCCAAGCAGAATAATCGAACTTGAAGAAACTTACGGAAAACTAGACTGGAGGGTTGCACTTACAATAGCTCTTGAAACAGCGCAGGAAAAATTCTGTAAATTCAAAGATGAGATTGAGGCCATGGAAGCAGGTATAAGGGTTGGTTTTGCTTATATTACGCTTGGGAGTGTTTCGAGCCCTTTAGAGGGTTTTGTGAAATTGGTAATAAAAAAGAGAAAAGACGGAAAAGAATATTTCTGCTTATATTATTCTGGGCCTGTTAGAAGTGCGGGAGGAACAGGAGCTAGTGTTTCTGTGATTATAGCTGATTATTTAAGAAAGAAGCTTGGATATTACAAGTATGATGCAACTGAAAAAGAAATAAAAAGAACCTACACCGAACTGACTGATTATCATGAGAAGGTTACTAACCTGCAGTATTTTCCTTCAGAGCAGGAGGTAGAGTTTCTAGTAAGCAATTTGCCTGTGCAGATTGATGGAGATCCGAGTGAGAAATACGAAGTAAGCAACTACAAAGACTTGGATAGGATCGAAACTAACAGATTAAGGAATGGTTTTTGTCTTGTGATAGCAGAGTGTTTAGCACAAAAAGCGCCAAAAATACTCTGGCAATTGCAGAAGTGGGGAAAGGATTTTGATATGGCTGATTGGGAGTTTATGAATGATTTTGTAAGTCTACAAAAAAGGCTTAAATCAAAACAGAAGATAGAAGATACTAAGGAAAAAATAAAGGCTGACTATACTTACCTAAAGGATATAGTTGCAGGAAGGCCTGTTCTTACATATCCTTATCTGAAAGGAGGATTCAGGCTGAGATATGGGAGATGCAGGAATTCTGGGCTTTCTAGCATGGCAATACATCCCGCTACAATGATAGTATTGAAAAATTTCATTGCCATAGGAACGCAGTTGAAAGTTGAAAGGCCAGGAAAAGGAACTGCTTTAGGAAGCTGCGACACAATAGAAGGGCCAATAGTGAAGCTGAATAATGGTGATGTGGTGTTTCTGGAAGACTGCACGATTGCAGAGGGTATTGCAAATGATGTAAAGGAAATACTTTTTTTAGGAGACATTCTCGTGAATTACGGAGATTTTTTGAATAGGAATCATATTTTAATACCAGCAGGGTATTGTGAGGAATGGTGGGCTGCCGAGCTTGAAAAGAGCATCAAGAATGAAAAAATAAATAAAAGCAATGCAGATATAGATTTGATAAAAGATATAATAAACAATCCAATGAAAACAAAAGTTCATTTTGATGAATCTTATAAAATCTCAAAAATATACAACATACCTTTACATCCAAGATACACTTTGCATTGGAACGACCTTACAACAAATGAATATAAAAAAATACTGGAAAAAGTAAAAAATTTTAAGATAGATAGAAATACTTTCAAGATAATGATTCCATCAAATTTGGATATAAAAAAAATTCTTGAAAAATTAGGACTTCCGCACAGACAATTAACAGATAATGTACTTGTTGAAGGAGATTGGTCAAAATCATTTCTAGTAGGTTTAGGAATACTAAACAATAAAACTGAAATTAATAATAACTATGATGATTTTTCTGGAAAAGAAGAGACTATAGATGCAGTAAACACATTAAGCGAGATAAAAATTATTGATAAGAGTGGGACTTGCATCGGTGCGAGGATGGGCAGGCCTGAGAAAGCAAAGTTAAGAAAGCTTACAGGAAGCCCACATGTTTTGTTCCCTGTAGGAGAGGAAGGAGGAAGATTAAGGGCCTTCCAATCTGCCATTGAATCAAATTTAGTGTATGCAGAGTTTCCAATTTATTTCTGCAAGGAATGCAGTGACTACAGCATATACAGAAACTGCCACAGGTGCGGAAAAAAAACAATGAAGATGTATTTCTGCGAAAAATGTAATAAGCAAATAAACAAGGAGATATGCACTCTTCATGGAAAGACAAATTCTTATAACAAAAGGCCAATAAACATTGTTGAGTATATGGAATTAGCAAAGAAAAGATTGGATTTGAGCGAGGTTCCAGAGCTTATAAAAGGAATAAGAGGAACTTCTAATGAAGGGCATGTTACAGAGTATTTGAGCAAGGGAATTTTAAGAGCAACATATAATTTAGCTGTTAATAAGGACGGCACGATAAGATATGATATGACAGAAACATCATTAACACATTTTAAGCCAAAGGAAATCGGAACTAGTGTAGAAAAATTAAAGGAACTTGGATATGGAGAAGATATTTATGGAATGCCGTTGGAAAATAAAGAGCAAATACTTGAACTGAATGTACAGGATGTTATTTTGCCAGCATGTGTCGAATCTCTGGAGGAGGGCGCAGATACAGTATTGTTTAGGATTTCTAAATTTATAGATGATTTGCTTTCAAGATTGTATAAATGCGAGGGATTTTACAACCTGAATGACAAAAAAGAGTTGGTTGGACACCTTATTATTGGATTAGCGCCACATACGTCTGCAGGCATAATAGGAAGGATAATAGGGTTTACAAAGACTCAAGGATGCTATGCACATCCAATGTGGCATTGTGCTATTAGGCGGGATTGCGATGGAGATGAATGTGGAGTAATGCTTTTGATGGATGGGTTGTTGAATTTTTCCAGAAAATTTTTGCCAGCACATAGAGGTTCTACCCAAGATGCCCCATTAGTTTTGACAACAAAATTAATACCATCTGAAGTAGATGATATGGTGTTTGACATGGATATTTGTTGGAGGTATCCATTAGAGTTTTATGAAGCATGTTTAGATTACAAAATGCCAAATGAAATGAAACTAGATATAGTAAAGAGAAAACTCGGAAGTGAAAATCAATACCAAGATTTCGGATTTACTCATGATACATCGGATATAAATCTCGGCGTTAGATGCAGCGCATACAAATCTCTACCAAGTATGTTGGAGAAAGTCAGGGGTCAGATGGAATTGGCCGAGATGATAAGGGCAGTAGACACAGATGATGTGGCTAGGCTAGTTATAGAAAGACATTTTATTAGAGATATTAGAGGTAATCTGAGAAAGTTCTCAATGCAACAGTTTAGATGCTCAAAATGCAATCAAAAATACAGAAGACCACCTTTAATTGGAAAATGCTTAAAATGCGATGGCAGAATAATTTTTACAATATCAGAAGGATCTATTGTTAAATACCTCAAACCTAGTTTAGAATTAGCAAACAAATATAAGTTATCCCCTTACTTAAAACAAAGTTTAGAACTTACTAAAAGCAGGATAGAGAGTTTGTTTGGAAAGGAAAAGGAGGTTCAAGCTGGGCTTAATTCGTGGTTTAGTTAAGTGTATAAAATTGAAAAAATTTATATTCCCCCATTATTTTAAGATATTTCATGGTTAATGACAAACTTATAAAAGAACAATTAAGACAAACCCAGATAATGACTATACTTTCAGAAAAAAGAACTGTTTTGTCAGAGTTAAGAACATGGATTACAATGATTTTGTTGCCATTGAGTATCATGACAGCTTCATTGGCAATTTTAAAATATAATGAAAATGTAAAGCCAAAATTGTTTACATCTATGCTTGTGTTTTCTGGTTTGTTTGTGTTTATTGTTTTTTATTTTATAATTAAAAATTTAAAAGAGCTATTTAAATTAAATAAAAGAGTCCATAAAATAGATCTTCCATGAAGCCAAGTAGTTTAAAGATGTTTGGATAGTCACTTACAAAATTTTATAAATATTATTATTGGTTTAGTTTTATATAAATAAATTTTAATTCAGACATAAAAACGGACTTAATTAATATAAACAAAAAATTGATTCATTTAATAGAAGATTTTACTGTATTCGTAGGTGGGGACCACTCAATAACCTATGCATGTTTTAAAGCAATTTCAATGAAACACAAGAATTGCGGATTAGTGATTTTTGATGCACATCCAGATTGTTATAAAAATTTTAATTATCCAGTACATGAAGATTGGTTAAAATTTTTAATCGAAGAGAAAGTTATAAGAAACGATCAAATTATACTAATTGGCATAAGGAATCCAGACATAAAAGAAATAGAATTTTTGAAAGATAACAAAATCAAGTTTTTCACAATGAAAAATGTTGATAGCAACAAGGAAGATTTTTGTGACCTAATAATGGAGTCGTGCAGGAATTTTGAATCTTTATATATCAGTATTGATATCGACGTGGTAGACCCTGCTTTTGCACCAGGAACAGGTTACTTAGAGCCAGGAGGATTTTCTTCAAGGGAACTAATTCATTATGTTCAAAGATTAAAACTTTTAAAGAATTTAAGAGCTATTGATTTAGTGGAGGTAAATCCCAAAAAAGACATTAATAATATGACTTCAAAATTAGCAGCAAGATTAATAGCAGAATTTATGTAGTAGTTTCGTCGTCATTATATTCCTTATTCAATATTCTATCGATTTCGCTTGCCTTTTTTCCCCCAATATTCTCAATTTTTTTCAGTTCATCTTGTGAAAGATTTATTAGGTTTCTTACAGTTTTGAATTTTTTTAATAATGATTTTGCCAAAACTGGACCAATACCAGGCAATGATTGTATGATGAATTCCTGTAATTCAGAATCTGTGAGTGGTTTTTTCTCACCTCTTATTATTATGCTTCTATTATCTTCTTTTTGTTCTCTTGTTGCTATAACTTTTAATAAAGCAGCAGTATCTTGAGTATTTTTTGTGAATAAGATAGGTACATTATAATTTAAAGCTATAGCAGCAAGCATTCCACGAATTGCGTTTGGATGCATATTTCTTATAGAGTATATATCCTCTTCACCAGATATTATTAATAATGGATTTGTAAAATTATTTCTCAAGTCCCTAATTTGCGGCAACAATCTGTTGTCTATTATAGAATTAATAAAGTCCTCCTTAGTTTTGAATTCAACACCAACCCTGTCACTTAGAAGATAATCTCCAGACACTAAATTTTCCGTGACTACATTAACCCCCAGATTTATAAGATCTTTAATAACACCGGATCCCTTTTCTCTATAATCTGCAATAATTTTAATTTCGGAGTTACCCTTAACAAAAGCACTAATTTTTTGCTGGTTGTTTTGTTCGGAGCTTAGCTTTAATTTTTCTTTAATATTTTTTAGTAGTCTATACATTCTTTTTTCTTTGTTATGGGCTACCCAATGATAAGCCTCATCCCTAGAATTTTTAGTCATTAGGACTATCAATTGTCCTTTATGATGCCTAGCAGTCCTTCCTCTTCTTTGGATAGATCGTATAGCGCTAGGCACTGGTTCATAAAAAATGACAACATCTACTTTTGGTATGTCAAGACCTTCTTCTCCTATAGAGGTACTGACTAAAACATTATATGTCCCATCTATAAATTTGTCTATAATTTCTCGCTGTTCTCTTTGACTTAAGCCAGTCTCCCCTTTTTTTAATTGTCCTACAAATAATTTAGCCTTTACATTTTCTATCTTATTTAGCTCTTTTTCTATATTTGAAGCAGAAGATCGGTATTGGTTGAAAATTATTATTTTTATATTCTTATTATTATCAAACTTCTCTTTTATTATTTCTTTTAATTTGTTTAGCTTAGGATGATTAATATTATTTTTATATAATTCTTCTGCCTTGAAGCAGGCTGATTTAAAATTAGGATCTTTTATTAAATTTTTAACGGCTTTAACTTTTTTCTTTTCACCTTCTTGGAACAAATTTTTCATATACGAATGCAGGGAGTAAATGCCTTGTGTTTCTAATAGTTCTATAGAATGGTGGATTTTTATTGTTTCTGCAATTAGAGAGATTACATGCCAAATAACAAAATTTTTTTCTCCCCTCGAAATTTTAGCGTGCGCTTGTGCTTGTATAACTAATAAATCCTTTTTATTTATTGTGTTTGGGTTTAAGTTGTTTAGAACACCGAAATTTTTTAATTTTATTAGCCTCTCTTTTATCGTATCTTCTAGATATACCTTTATTTCTTTTAATTCATCTGTAAGATCCAATTTTATCCATTCAATATCGATGTCTTTAATATATGGAGATACGTCTTTATCATACTCTGTTCTGATTTCTATGTCTTCAATAAAAGCATTTTTACAAACTTCAGAAATTTTATTGATATCTGACCCAGGGGATGCTGTTAGTCCTATAATTCTTGGGTAGGCTGCATTTTTTTGATAGTGCTTGCAAATGTGTATATAATCATAATTCCCTACACACCGATGCACTTCATCTAATATAAGTAAGGAAACATTTTTTATATCTATGCTAGCATTTATGATGTCATTTAAGCAACCTTGAGGTGTTGATATTATTATTTGTGCATTATCCCACATGAGCTTTCTCTTTTCAGGACTTATCTCTCCTGTAAACAAAACCACATTATTTGAAACCATGTCTAAGGAGTCTGTATACTCCTTGTATATTTGATTTGCAAGAGGTTTTGTAGGTGTTAAAAATAAAACCTTAGAATTAGGAAAATTATTTAATCTGTATGCACTAACTAGGATGGATGTTTTTGTTTTCCCTAGTCCTGTCGGTAAAACTATCAAACAATTTTTTTTTATGCATGAATTTAAAATATTCTCTTGATATTGCCTAGGAGTAAAATTTTTTATTTTTATCATTAGCAACCTAAAACCTAACAATTTAAATAACTTTTTACAATCATCTTTTCATGGCTTTAAAATTTTTTGGATTAATGGATTTGCTTGCATGGATAAGTCTAGTTTTGTTTCAGTTTGGGTTATATAAAGATATGTTACTATTTTTCGCTTTATATCTTTTAATAAAAGGGTTCTTATTCTTCCCAGATATTGTTAGCTTGCTTGATGGTGTTACAGGATTTTTTTTCTTGCTCGCCTTTCTTGGGGTTTTTAATATTGTTACTTGGTTAATGTTTATTTTTTTAATGCAAAAATCATTTTTTTCTTTGTTCTTATAGAAAGAAAACTAGTACACACTTTAATCTGTAGATGAATTTCGGCAACTAATAATGAAAAATCACTTTTGTGAACTATAGAAATATACTATTGTGATCAATGATGCTAATACCAACGCAATTATAAATGTCATTATAATATTTATATTGTTGATTAATAATAAAAAGGCCAATGTAAACAGTACAAAAAATAGATATGTAAAAGGTGATCTGAAAAAAATATAATTACCATCCAAACGTGGAAATGGTAACATGCTGTAAATAGCAAGCATGGAATTTATTAAAACCCCTTCATTCCATCCTAGAATTTTGAAAATTGCAATCAAAATAAGACTAACTAAGGGCCCAATTATAGCAATAGAAATAACCTCTGATTTTTGGAGCTCTTTTAAATTTTTATGGGCTCTTTTGTTTATATCAATACTTAAAAGAGTTTGACCAATAGCAGCGAAAATAAATTTTCCTTTTGATACTATAGCCAATAATATGCCTAAAAATGCTCCTATGTAGAAATTATTAATTTTGAAGTTAAAAATAGTTATTGGAAGTGCCGACCTTCTCCTGAAACCAAATCTTTGTATGGCCCATAATCTATAATCAGCAATAGCACCTATTTTGTTAGCAACAATTTTATGGCTCATTTCATGTAGAATCAATGAAATACTGACTAATATCAGTATAACAAAAAAGTTAGATAGCCATAAAGACAATACAAATTCTGGTCGTTTATCATCAAAACCAAATATAACACTAAGTAATATTATAGATAGTATCAAATGTTTCTTTTCAATCTTACTAAATTTGATATTAACCACTTTTTATAATTTTTATTAAACCAGGGATATGGCCTGCTCCCACTATGGCCAATATTTTTTTATTAGGATTATCTTTGATTAATCTATTTAAATTTTTTGCAATTACTTTATTTCTCTCTTCTATCAAAGCTTTATAAAAGGAGGGATATCTTTTCTTTAATAAATTCAATATAATAGCTATAAATTTATCTTCATGCACTTTTGTAAGATCAATTTTTGAAAAATCAACATTTTCTACCTTGTTTATAAAAGGACTTTTTATAAAATCTAAAAATAATCTTACTTTTTCCTTAAAAGTAATAAGTTGGGATAGCCTCTTTAGTGTAATTCTAATGTTCTGATCAACTAAGTGGAGCTCTATTTTATTTTCTTTGGCTAGGTTAATGGCAATAAGCATTTCAGAACCAGGATTAACTCCAACTAATTTGCCCAATCTCTTTTGTATTAAGGCGCCTATCAGATTGAATAAGAAGCCTTTAAAACCAATATGTTTTATGTCACTTACAGAAATTTTTTTCTTTTCTGGGTTAAGCAATGCATCTAGCCTTAAATGATCTAGTTCAACAGCTAAAATGTCTGGCTTTTTATATGCGATAAAATCTTTGACTTCGTTTAGGCTTTCCTTTGAGATATGGGATGTGCCTATTAAGCTTAAATTTTCAAAAGTAAATGTCGTCATTCAGAAGAGAAAAATATATAAAGTTATAAATATTTCTTATTGAAAACAGGATATTTAACAAAAAAGTAGAGAGGAGGAAAAAATGGCAATCAAAACTATGCTTATTTCAGATGTTTATGGAGCAGAGGTGTTTACTGATACTGGTGATTTCTTCGGAGTAGTGAAAGAAGCGGTGTTAGGGAACAATAAAGTAACTGGATGGCGCGTAGAAGCAGTAAAAGGCTCTTATTTAAGTAAGGTATTGGGTGGAGCAAAAGGCGTTATAGTTCCACATAACTTAGTGAAGAGTATGGGCGATGTAATGATTATAAGTAGAAATGCCTTACCAAGCTATGATGAGTCTGCTGCAGCCAATGTGGAAAAATTAGAAAGCGGAGAAAAACTATAACAAAAAACATAACTTTTAAATATTACTCTTTTCTTTTTTATATATTGTAATGGCAAGTCCTTTGCAAAATGCAATTGAGTTTTTAAGAGAATTTGGACTTTTTGATATTGTGCTTCCATTCTTATTAGTATTTACATTAGTTTTTGCTATCCTAGAAAAAACCAGGATTTTAGGAGTAGAAGGTGAAGGAAAAAATCAGCTTCCAAAGAAAAATCTTAATTCTATGGTGGCGTTTGTTTTTGCTTTAATTGTAGTTGCTACAAATAAAATTGTTACTGCTATTAATTCTGCGTTGCCGAATGTAGTTTTATTACTAGTTGTTTTTGTGGCTTTTTTACTGTTGATAAGCACATTTTCAAAGACTGAAGAGATGGATTTCAAGAGCCTGCATCCAGGATACTATAATTTTTTTGTGTTTGTTAGTATAGCAACTATAGTACTAATATTCCTTGGGTCTATAACAAATTCAAAAGGGCAATCTTGGCTTAGCTTTGCGTGGGATTATGCAATAAATAATTTTGAGGGAGCTGTTGTATCTTCGTTAATATTTCTTGCAGTAATATTAGGCGCGATATTCTGGGTTGTAAGACCAGCTCCTAAGACTAAAGGAAGTGGAGGAGCTTAATGGTAGTCGAATCATTAGACATAGGATCGTTATTTGGAAATTTACAAGCACTTGGATTTTATGATTTTTTATTACCCTTTTTATTGGTGTTTACAGTAATTTTTGCTATGCTTGAAAAAACTAAGTTGATGGGAACTACTGAAGATCGTAAGCCAAGAACTAATATAAATACCTTATTAGCCTTAATAGTTGGGTTAATTGTTGTTGTGCAAACAAGCATTGTTGAAATAATTAACAACTATCTTTCAAAAATGTCCTTATTTATTATTATAGTGTTAATATTTTTATTAGTAGTAGGTATTTTTGGAGGAAATATAGAGAATGGATTTACTGGATGGCCTTTGGGTATAGCATTTATAATAAGTGTGATAGCTGTTTTATGGGCCTTGTCTCCTGAATTAGGACTTGGTGATTTCTTTAATAGATATTACATATTCACGGATGCTGACAAAGGGCTATTGTTATTTGCAGCGATATTCTTCCTTGTGGTATGGATGGTAACTAAAAAACCAAGAGGCGATCATCCA
Organism: Candidatus Woesearchaeota archaeon; assembly: GCA_016185565.1. Classification (GTDB taxonomy): domain Archaea; phylum Nanobdellota; class Nanobdellia; order SCGC-AAA011-G17; family JAGVZF01; genus JACPNH01. The sequence continues at coordinate 14,544 of JACPNH010000031.1, forward strand.
AGTTGGATTACTAATTTAGGAGATGCGTTATCTGGTCGTGTAGGGAGACACCCTTAGCTAAAATGGCAACTCTGCTAGATGTAAGCTTATTGAAATTCTTTCTGCCAGCATTTACTTTCTTGTTTATAGTTATTTTAAGTTACGCTATGTTTAGGGTGATATTAAAGGACTTAGATGACAGAGCTAAATGGATTGCTTCTGTTTCTCTTGGTTTAATAGCTTTATTTTCTGGAAGTGCGATAGACTTAATCAATTTCATTACACCATGGTTTGTGGTAATAATGGTTTTTTTAGTGTTGGTATTTATGAGCTTAATGTTCTGGACTACAAAACCAGAAGAGATGCAAAAAGATATATTAAGTGCCTTGGGAGGCATAAATACAATCGTTATTATAGGAATATTGATAGTTGTGTTGGGCATTTCACAAGTTTTTGGGCCGGTATTTGATCCATATGCGCCAGGCGGACCGGCAGAAAGAACTATTGGAGGAGAGACTATAAGGACATTATTTCACCCAAGGATTTTAGGAGCGATATTTATTTTAATTGTAGCAGCGTTTGCAATCCAAAGAATTACAGATGTGACAGCTAAATAAGCTATTTTCTCTTCTTTCTCTTTAATTCTTCGGTTACTTTTTGAAGATCTTTTATGTTTGTAGTGAGAGGCTCAAGTATTTTTTCAAGTACTTTTTCTAATGCCTTTATTTCTGTGCCTATTTCTTTGACATCTTTGTCGTATTCAGAAACTTTTCCTAGAACTGCCCTTTGAAGACTGTCAAAACGTTCTTGAGTTCGAATTAATTCTTGTTTTATTGAAAGTATATCAGTTTTTACCCTTTCTTTCCATACTGTCATATCACCAATATCTTTTACAAAATCTTCCCATTTTTCTTTAACTATAGATTCGGCTATTTCTTCTATCCTTTCAGTGTATGTATCGCGCTGTTGGCCTATAAAACCCTGATATTGCGGAATTTGATTGTCTACAGGTTGATTTCCTGGTTGATAGCCTCGAAAATTATTTTGAGATGATTGAATATTAAATTCTGGTGGGTTAGGGAAGTCCATATTTTCTTGTCCGGAGGGAGAGGGCGCATCTTCAAGTCCGACATCTTGGTTTATTGTATTTTTGATTTCTGATTGGTTTATTGCATCTGAAATTTCTTGTAGGCTGTAGTTTTGATTCCTTAAATTTTCAATAATTTGGCTGTTAGAATATCCTTGTTTTCTGAGGCTAAGCACAGTGTCTACAGGAACAGGTTTAGATTTTTTTTCTGCCACGTTTTTTCCCACTTGTTTTTAGCAATTCTTTGACTTGATCTTCAGTTACAAACTTCAAAGGATTCCACATGTTAATATATTTTTCTAAAACTTTGACATCTTCCTTCTTTGCGAAAGAATCAAATTCTTTTATTAAAGTGCGAAGAGATTCTTTTATTACAAATACGTCATTTTTTATTTCCTTAATGTCGGAATTTAATGAATCTATTTGCACCATTAATTTTTTATGAGACTCTACCATATTTTGGTTTATTAAGAAAATTCTGTCTCTTGCTAAAGAATATTTACTTTCAAGGATTCTTATCCTGCCAGAAAGTTCGTTTAATTCTGAATATTGTTCATTCTGAAATTCTTGCGCCATTTTATTTAGTTTTGTGAAACGAAAATTATTTTAACTTATTAGGCAATATAAAGGCTTATAAGTAATAAAAGTTATGTTGTTTATGTTAAGTGGTGATTATTTATGTTTACTAAAAAAATAAACCCAGGCGGTTTTGAGCTTATTAAGGAGGGGGAAGAAGAGGTAATGAAGATAAATTATGAAGGCCTTAGCATAAACCCTAGCTTAGAAGACAGCGATGAATGTATGGCAGATACTATAGACAAACTTGTTCAAGTTCCAAGTGTTAACAGAATAATCTTTTTTCAGAGGAGAAATTTTGAATATGGTTATGAACAAACTCAGATTTTAAGGGAAATTGCAAATATTTTTAGTCATTTAAACAGGCAAAAAAGATTGATTTATTTTATAAACTCTTTAAATTATCATGCAAAATCAAATGAGTTAAGGATTATAATTCAAAGTATATTAAAATCAGATCCTATTGGGGCGTATGTCGAGCTAAAAAGGCTCATTAGGGAAGAGAAGCTAATTTTAAGTAGATTAACTACTAAAGAAGAAACAACATTAAGCAAAAATTACCTACAAATTCTGGAATACGTGTTTAATCTTCTTGACAAGTCAAAGCTTATTAAATCAGCAAGGCATTACTTAGATGGGCATGCTCTTGGGAACAGATTTATTTATAAATCCATTTTTAGGGCGAGCATTACACCAGATTTTATGCTTACAAGATTGGCTGCAGAAGTTCCCTTAGATGCAATCGAAGTCGATGCTTACAAAATTGACAATGACAATGAAGTAACCATTTACAGAACAAAAGATGATATAAAATATTTGTACCATATAAATCCAATTGAGTTTAAAATTTCTGAAGATGAATACGATTTAGTAGAAACTGCCAGGCAAGTATTGTCTGAACATCAACCTAAAGCAGAGGAATTCGTTAATCCTGAAAAGATAAGACAGACTTTTTTCAATATCGGCAGAGATTTAATAACAGAATTGGCAGAGCATAAAAATATCGATTTGGACTATGAAAAAATAAAGAAACTTGCGGAAATTTTAGTTAGGTATACAGTTGGTTTTGGGCTAATCGAAATATTGCTTAAGGATGAAAAAATACAAGATATAAGTGTTAATGGGCCAATTGGAGAGACCTCTGTATTCATAGTTCATCAGGATTTTGAAGAGTGTATAACAAATATAGTTCCTAGCAAAGAAGATGGGCAGAGCTGGGCAACAAAATTTAGGATTATAAGCGGAAGGCCATTGGATGAGGCAAATCCTGTTCTAGATACGGAATTAATAGTTCCAGGAGCAAAAGCAAGAGTTGCTATAATATCTAATCCTTTGAACCCCTTAGGCTTAGGTTATTCATTTAGGAGACATCGTGACAATCCTTGGACCTTACCATTATTTATTAATAATAGCATGATTAATAGCTTAGGTGCTGGGTTAATTAGCTTTTTAGTGGATGGCAATAGGTCTTTATTAGTAGCGGGAACAAGGAGTTCAGGAAAAACTAGTTTTTTGGGCAGCATTATGGTTGAAATAATGAGCAAGTATAGGATAATATCTGTAGAAGATAGTGTTACAGGAGATACTGAGATTCTAATCAGGAAAAATAAAAAAATCGAAAGAACCACTGTTGGAAAACTAATTGACTGTATGATTTTAGAATATGGGAGCTGGTATACTCTTTCTGGTCATGAAATATTAGGTAATTATGAAGATACAGAGATTTTAGCTATGAACAAAGAGGGAAAAATTATATGGACTAGATTTAGTAAATTGATTAGGCATAAAACTGATAAGAATATTTATGAAATCTGGACTAGGACTGGCCGAAGAATAAAAGTTACAGGCGATCATTCTCTTTTCACCTCAGGTATCAATGCCCAGATAACTGCATTTAAGGTAAAAGATTGCAAGATAGGAAATTTAATTGCTGTACCAAGACAGTTTCCAGCAACTAACAAAGATACAAAATCTGTTATTGTTTTAGATTATATTCATAAATTAAAAGGCGGGTATCTTTACGGTGAAGGATTAACAAACTTCATTAAATATAATAAATATGAAATTATCCAACTTGGAAAGGAGTATGGCAATTCAAAATGTACTATATGTAGATGGTTAAGAAAAAATTTACTTCCCATAAATATTGTAAAAGATCTCGATTCATTGGGTCAAAAAATACAATATGCTGACAATATTTACTATAAATCCGCCCATATAGGCAAGGGTTTACCGGTAAAAATAGACTTGGACGAAACTTTTTTGACATTTATCGGTCTTTGGTTAGCTGATGGATGTTATGACAAAAAATCTGTAATCCTTTCTGTTGCAGAGCCTGAAAACAAAGAAATATTTATAAAACTTGCAATAAGATTCGGCTTTAACTTGAAAAAACATTCAGATAAATTTTCCATTATACTTAATTCTAGTACATTAAAAGAAATACTTATGAATGTCTTTAATTTAAAGGGAAATGCTTATACAAAAAGAATCCCTGGGTGGGCGTTCACTTTATCCAAAAATCAAATATCATTCATATTGAAAGGCGTGTATAGTGGGGATGGATGTGTATCGGACAAGGAAATTGTCATGTCTCTAGCATCCAGAAAATTATTGTCGGATATACAAACTTTGTTTTTGTATTTTGGAATAATATTAAGAATATGCCAAACACCGAGAAAAGATAACACGTTTCGCTCCTCTATTTCTGCGCATAATTTTTGGAGAATATTTCAACATGAGATTGGAATTCTGCCATCCGCAAAAGCAGAAAAATTAAAGATTTTATGTTCAAAAAAATCCAGCCATGATACAAGTGATATTTTACCATTAGAAATGGCGGAGAAGGAAAAATTATCGTTATTGTTAGATAATTTTAACTCTTTCGACTATATAAAAAGAAATAATTCAATAGGTAGAACAAAATTAAAACAGATAGTCCTTCAAATGTCGGGTAATGATCAATTCACCTCTAATTTGTGCTTGTTAAGTAATTCAGATATATTATGGGATAGGATTGAATCAATAAGAGTGATCGAAAACTTCGATGATTACGTGTATGATTTCTCTGTTCCAGAATGTGAAAGTTTTGTTTGCGAAAATATTATTGCTCACAATACACTCGAGCTTCCAATAGAAGCATTAAGAAAATTAGGCTATAATATACAGCCGATGAAAGTAAGGGCAGCACTTGCCGTGGCAGGCGGAAGCGAGGTTAAAGCTGATGAAGGAATAAGGACGAGCTTGAGGATGGGTGATTCTAGTCTGATTGTAGGCGAAATTAGAAGCTTAGAAGCCTTAGCGCTTTTTGAAGCAATGAGGGTTGGGGCTTTGGCAAATGTTGTTGCAGGAACAATCCATGGAGATAGTCCTTATGGAGTTTTTGACAGGTTAGTTAATGATTTGCAAGTCCCAAGAACGAGTTTTAAGGCTGCTGATATAATAATAATTGCAAATCCAATAAGGACTGCTGACGGACTTCATAAAAAAAGGAGAATTGTCAGCATAACAGAGGTAAGAAAAGAATGGGAAAAAGATCCTTTAAAGGAAAATGGCTTTGTTGAATTAATGAAATATAATCCAACTACAGACCAGCTTGAGTTTACTGACAACTTGATTAATGGAGATTCAGATATTTTAAAAGCAATCGCTTCTAATGTAAAAGAATGGGCTGGAAATTGGGATGCTATTTGGGATAGTATAATGCTTAGAGCTTCTATTAAAAAGACTTTAGTTGAAACCTCAAATAAATTAAAAAAACCATTGTTACTAGAAGCAGGATTTGTTATAAAAAGCAATGATGAATTTCACAGAATTTCTGATGAAGTTCGGGAAAAATATGGTTATATAGACTCAAAGAGAATATATTTTGAATGGAATGAATGGTTGAAAAAACAGATAAAATTGCAAAATATTTATGCTTAAAAGAGGTTGAATGACAATTAATGATCAAGAGATACAGGAAATCCTGAATAAATATAGAGATCAACTGAGGTCCAAGGTTGGGAAAGTAGATGTAGCTAGTTACACACCAAATAGAGATTTTTCAAGGGAGTATTTAATCTTCAGAAAAGAACTTCTTGGAAATAAAATAACTCTTTATGAAAAGCTTTGTAATTTTTCTGAAAAAATTATTAAAATAAACCCTGATAAAAAAGAGATTACTTTCTTGAAGAAGAGCATAGAAGTAGCCCATTTCAACATTTCTTATATAGGCGTAGCTAGCTTTGCGACTTTAATAGGCTTTACTATTGTAGTTTTAGGATTAATTTATGGAATAATACAGTTTATTGCCACAAAAAGCGTATTGTCTTTATTATTGCCGTTATTATTAATGTTATTTGGAGTTCTGTTGATAAGACCCTTAACAAAAATTCCAAATTATATTGCTTCTAGATGGCGATTAAAAGCAAGTAACCAGATGGTGTTATGCATTTTGTATATTGTCATGTATATGAGGCATACTAGTAATTTAGAACACGCATTAAAGTTTGCCATTGATCATATACAAGAACCGCTAAGCCTCGATTTAAGAAAGGTTTTTTTTGATGTAGAAAATGGAAAATATGGTACATTAAAAGAAAGTCTTGATAATTACCTAGAGTCATGGAGAGAATACAATCTAGAATTTGTTAATTCATTTCACTTAATAGAGGGTAGTTTGTATGAGCCAACAGAGTCCAGAAGAATTGAATTATTAGATAAGAGTTTAGATCTAATATTGACAGGAACTTATGAAAAGATGCTTCATTATGCTCAGAATTTAAAGAATCCAATAACAATGATACACATGCTTGGAGTTGTATTGCCTATTCTTGGATTAGTAATATTACCTTTAGTAAGCTCTTTTATTAAACAAGCGTCTGTAGACACTAAAATAACATTTTTGGTATTTTTATATAATATATTTTTGCCCATTACTGTATATATACTTGGAAGTAATCTTCTAAGCAAAAGACCTACAGGATATGGAGAGTCTATAGTGAGCATAAAAAATAAGGGAAATGTGTTTATTTCCTTAGTGATAGTTTCTTTTTTTGTTTTTATAGGATTACTGCCTATATTATTGTATGCTATAAACAATCAAACTGAGTTTAATTTTGGATTATTTGGAAAGTTTTTTGATTATAAATGCTTTGATGAGATATGCAGGGGTCCATATGGAGTAGGATCTTTGATATTTAGTCTGTTTGTTCCATTTGGAATAGCATTTGGATTGGGGTATTACTTTAAATCAAAAACAAAGCAATCAATAAAAATAAGAGAAGAAACTAAAATACTTGAGCAAGAATTTTCTGGAAGTTTGTTCCAACTGGGAAATAGGATAGGGGACGGAGTTCCTTCAGAGGTTGCAATTGAGAATATTGCAGATAACATGAAGGGAACCCCTACTGGAAACTTTTTTAGAACAGTTTCAAATAATATAAGAAATCTTGGACAGAATGTTGAGGAAGCTATTTTTAATTTGAAAAATGGAGCTATATTGAGGTACCAAAGTCCATTAGTTGAAAGTTCAATGGAAGTTTTAGTTGAAAGTTCAAGAAAAGGACCTAGTGTAGTGGCTAGAAGCTTAATTAGCATAAGCAATTATGTAAGCCAGATACATAGTGTTAATGAAAGATTAAAGGATTTATTAAGCGACGTAATTTCTAGTATGAGAAGCCAAATAAGTTTTTTAGCGCCTGTAATAGCAGCTATAGTCGTAGGAATTGCATCGATGATTGTTAATGTTATAGGAAAGCTTGGCGATTTAGTAGCGAATGCAAACCTTGAATCTACTTCAGATATTCCAACCGGAGGATTAGATGCTATTAGCGGATTTTTAAGTATTTATGACACAATCCCCGGATATTTTTTTCAGATAATAATAGGGCTTTATGTAGTTGAAATTGTGTATGTGCTTACTGTTCTAGCCAATGGCATCGAGAATGGTGCGGATAAAGTAAATGAACAGTACTTGCTAGGGAAAAATCTGCAGAATAGTGTTTTATTGTACATTGCAGTAGCATTAATTGTTATTTTAATATTTAATGCATTGGCTTCTTTAGTTTTAACAGCAACTAATATTTAGGAAGATTTAAATATATTATTTCAGTTTTTTGTATATGGATAAAAGAGGTATGGAATCAAAAACCTTAGTTATGCTGATTTTGGTTATATTGGCTATTATTATAATAGGTTCAATTTTGATAAGCATATTAAAAAATGTTCTCAAATAAAGAAGGTGTTGTAGACAAGGCTTTAGTAGAATTTTTAATAGCGGTTGTAGTGATAATAGTTTTGGGACTTGTTTTAGTCGGGTTTAAAAATATAGGTAAAGATGTGAGTAATAGAGAAACTTGTAGAGCAAGTGTTCTAGCCAATGAAAAACGTTTGGAAGTAGCAGGAACTGAGCTAACTCCTGGATTAACTGATTTAAAATGTCCTACACAAAAAATTACTGTAAAGGACCCAGAAAAAATAAAATTAATTTTAGCCAATCAAATGTATGACTGCTGGGATAAGTTTGGCCGCGGGAAGATAAAATTCTTAGACCCAGAAATAGGAACTTATTGTATAATTTGTTCTAAAATAAACTTTGAAGATGAGGCTAAGGGGAAAGAATTAGGCGGATTTTTAGGTTATTTAGCAGAAACTAAAATAAGGGATGATAGAGGGAATCCTGTGCCTGGAATAGATTATACTTACATAAGATTTTTAACCGATTACGAGACTAAACAAGATGAATTGGAAAAAATAAAAGCTGTACAAGATGATATTATAAATACTAATAACGATTACGCTGTTATGTTTCTTTATTATAAACAACAACTATTAGGGAAGCCTGAAAATGCTGCTCTAGGAGGGGTTACAGGATGTGTATTGGGGGGTTTGGTTGGAGTAGGAGCCATAATTTTTTCTGGTGGTAGTTTAATGCCTGTTCTTGCTCCTATATACGCATCAACCTGTGCTGGAGGCATAGTAGCTGGCGGATCTATTGGTTGGTTGTTAGGAAATGATCCTGGAGCAGAGTGGGCAGCTAGAGTTGTAACAGTGCCCTATCAAGATATAGATAAACTAGGGTGTACGAGTTTAGAATGAAAATAAGAAATAAAAAAGGAGAAATAGAAATAGATCAATTAGTAATTTGGATATTGGCAGCATTAGTAGTTGCGCTTTTAATAATTATAATATTTAGACAAAAAGAGAATATCTTAGAGTTTTTGACGAATTTTGGAAATATATTGAGGTTTGGTGGAGGATAATGGTTGAAAGTGGTTTTAATAGAATTATAGCAATCATTTTAGGAATATTAGTTTTGATAGCTGTAGTTTTTGTGTTGTTAAACATAAACAAGTTGGCGAATTATAATCCCTTTAAATCTGTGACTGATAATACTCAAACTAATGATGATGCAAAAAATGAATTTTCTCGCTTTAAAGATATTTTAAATAACTGCATATCAAAGCAAAGTAATGATTGTTTTTGCACTAAAGAGAAAATTATTTTTCCAACCGATTACAGGCTTGAAATAAAGAATGATGGAAATTTTAAAGCACAGATAAACCTTTTATCAAATACAAAACAAAGATTAGACAGCATTAATTTGCAAGTCGAAGCATGCAACTTAATAAAAAAAGTTAATAACGAAAATATAGACAATACATTATCATTACATTATGCTTCGAAATACGAAATTGAGTTTAAAAGGAAAAAGTACGAATTCTTGCCGGATTATACTTTTTATAAGAAAAATAATAAGATATGCATTGTAGACAAAGAAATGGCTAATAATCTTGATAAGGACTCATTGTGCTAAAAAAATTGAACCAAAAACCTTAAATATTAAATAATGTTAAATCAGTACAGTATGAATTTAAGAAATGATAAAAGAGGTATCGAACTTTCTATGAATGTTATAATAATTGCAATTATTCTTGTTATTGTGCTTGTTATTGTGGTGTTGTTTTTCACAGGGGGGGTTACGAACGCCATTTCTAGGATTAAGAGTTTATTAGGAACACAAACTATAGACACTAGTACTGCCATACTAAGATGTAATACATTCTGTGAGTCTTATCAAAATACTAATAACATAATATATCAAAGAAACTATTGTGGACAAGAGAAGTTTGATATCGATACTAATGGAGATGGTAAGGTGGATAGGTCTGATATCACATGTACTGACTTAGGGGTTAGTTGTTCGGCAATAACATGCGGTGCTTAATTTTAAAATGCGTAAAAATGCAGAGGAATTATCTTTACAAACTATAGTAATTTTTATTATTATAATCATAGTTCTTGTTGTTATTATTTTGGCGTTTAATGGCCAATTTTCAGGTATAGCAAACTTTTTTTCAAATATAGTTAACTCTTTAGTTAGTTCTGATACATCTGCTGAAGAAATTATTAATAAATAAAATGAATAAAATGAATAAAAAAGGAGTTGAAGCTCATACACTTTTGGAATCTGGTTTGATAGTCTTAGCTGCCTTTCTTGTTTTATTTTTGATTTATGTTGGGATTCAAGTTGGTCAAGCATTTTTTGTATCAAAAGATGCAGAAATAAAAAAATCATTCAATAATTTAGTTGAGGATATAGATTCTGTTATAGTTAGTGGAAAAGAAATTATAGTTCCCATTTATTTAACGAATAAATATGACCTTGTAGCTTTCGACAGTCAAGGTCATAAATCTGGACCTTATGAAAAGCCAACCGAATGTGGACTAACTTACTGTATTGTGATATGCAAAAAAGGAATAGTAGGATTAATAGATAATTGCAAACCCCCTATTTCTTTTAAAGTTTATGAAATAGAGATATTATTTGATAAAGACAAGCCAGTATTAATTTATGGCATTGATGGAATAGTTTTAGTGAATGTTACAAAAGTAGACAACAAGATATCTATCAAGCAACAAACTACAACAAGCGATGTAACAAAACAACTCTATAAACAAGGTTTTGGCGGCTAAGCTAAAAATATTTATATACCTATAAATCAGGATTTATTTTATGGAAAAAAGAGGAGCTATAACAGAAACTAGTTTTGCCATATTTGGTATTTTTGCAGTGGCATTAATATTGGTTGTTCTTATTAATTATATCAACAATATAAGTAATGATAACGATTTTAAGCAGAGGTATATAGTTAGAGATAATGGACTTTTACTAGAAACAATGCAGAATAGCCCTGGAGATATATTTGTAGATTATAAATTAGGCAATGTTTACCAATATATAATAAATAGAGATGATAATTCTATATTAATAAAATCAAAGAATATAGAGATTGGGAAGAAATATTTTTTTGTAGATAATAAATTAATTCAACTAAACTCAAGACTTTTAGAAACAGATTATTTGATATTTGAAAAAAATGAATCTAAGATAGATATACGAGGTGGATAGACAAGATGAAAAAAGGGGTAATCTCTGCTGAGGTACTTGTTTGGCTTTATAGGCTTTTAATGTTGGTTTTTGTAGTGATGTTTATTTACTTAATTATAAATGCTTATTTAACTAGATCTATTGATACTAACTATTTAGAGGCCTCTGTTTTGTTTTCAAGGCTGATTTATGGAAATAATTGTATTCTTTATAATAATGAGATCAAGGATCAACCAGGAATATTGGATTTAAACAAAATAACCGAAAATGACCTTAATAAATGTTTTTCTATTAAGAATAGGGATATTGGTTTTGATGTTAAGCTGCTTAGTGATGATGGACAAGTATTAAAGGATGTTATAATTAATAAAGATTTTTTTGATTTAAATGTAGCTTGCAACATAAAGAGGTCTAGGGTTTATTGCGATAATTTTAGAGATTATATACTTTATTATGATGGAACTGAGTTTTTGGCCGGGGTTTTAACTTTCGAGGTTGTGATTGCAAATGAACAAAAAAGGTAGCTTGGCAGAAGTTTTAGTTGAACTATTTGCAATTTTTGTTATTGCTATAATATTAATTAGTTTTTGGTATTTAATGGTTTTTTCACCAAAAGAAAAAATAAAAAGAGGAATAGTAGAGGTTACAAATAAACAAGAGAAATTAACTCTCTTGGACTTATTAAAAACTTCTATAAGATATGATTTTGATAATGATTTAGTCTTAGATGACGGGAATATAGCAGATTTGATAGTTTATTCATATAAAAAGGGTAATTATGATGATTTTAAGAAAATAACAGAAGAAAAAATAGGGCTTTTGTTCGATGGAACAAAATGTAGTTTTTATCTAGGAATTTTTGAAGATGATAAATTAATAGTTTCTATGGGTTCTCTGTCCTTTAAGACATCTGTTCAAACAGCAAACGCAATAATACCAATAGCCGAAAAAAAATTTTTATATATAAATTATGAAGATGATCTTTCTGATTATAGGAGTGGTGGTTGCTAATGATAAATAGAAGAGGGAGCATTTTTTATAGCCCATTTCTTGTTTTAGCCCTATTAGTAATTCTTACTTACACAGGATTTAAATTTTTGACTATAGAGACAGGGATTCAAACTCAGATGATAGGAACGTTACAAATAGACCTTTTGAATATTTATAATTCTGCAGAGAAATATCAATTTTTTATACAACAAAGTGCTAAATATGCTCAAACAAATGCAATTGTAGAGTTTTATAATAATGGTGGCTATTATAAAAGCGGCTGTGGCAATGTAAAAGGGTATAATTTATGGGTAAAAGGGAGCTTAAATTGCTTTCTTGATAAAAATACAATTATCAATGAATTTGGCAAGATGTACAGTGACAAAATAAATGAATATGCCACTGACTTCAAAGCGGCAGACCTAAAAAATAATTATGGGGTAAAATTAGATAATGGAGATTTTGTTATCAAAGGGAGTGAAATTTTGATTGCAAAAGACAGCATAAAATATTATGTTAAGCCAGAATTTAAGATAAGATCAGAAGATGAATTAGAATTTATTAATGTGATAACAGACAAGGTGAAATCAAATATCAATTTATGTATGGATGATACAAACTGTTGGGAGAAGTTAGATAGCTCTTTTAAAGTAACAAAAAGCAACAGGGTAGTGTATTTTGATATAGAAACAAAAAATAAAGTTGGTTTTTTTGAGAAAAAGCCTTTGGTGTTGATGTTTGCACTAGATTTTAATGAATACAATCCTTTATTTATATAATAAAGTATATAAATAACTTAGATTTTTAATGTGTAAAATGTTTAAATTAACTTATACAGATATATTAAATGAAATAAAAAATAAAACTGGGCTTTCTGAAGAAGATATTAATTCTAGAGTTAATAAAAAACTGGCATTGTTAAGCGATTTAATAAGCAAAGAAGGGGCAGCACATATTATAGCTAATGAACTAGGAGTTAAATTATTTCCAGAATATAGTGATAAGAAACTAAAGATTAAGGGATTGGTGCCAGGCTTAAATTTTATAAACATTGATGCAAAGGTTTTGTCTGTTTTCGAAGTTAGATTATTTAAAAATGAGAAAAGAGAAGGTAAAATAGCAAGCATGATTATAGGAGATGAAACAGGCATCTCTAGGTTAGTTATATGGGACACTAAGTTAATAGAACTTATAGAATCTGGAAAAATAAAAGATAATGACACAATTTCAATTAAAAATGCATATTGCAAGGAAAACAATAATGGGCTTGAATTGCATTTGGGAAGTAAAGGGGGTATTATAGTTAATCCAGAAAATGTAGTTATAAATGAGATTAAGCATAGCAGAATAGTTAATCAGAAGCAGATTAAAGACTTAAAGGAAAATGAAATTGCAGATATTAATGGTACTATAGTACAGGTTTTTGAACCAAGATTTTACACTGCTTGTCCTGAATGTAATAAAAAAGCCGAGATGACAAATGGGGTTTTTTTATGCAATGAACATGGAAGTGTACTTGCAAGAGAGACCCCTATTGTAAACTTCTTTTTGGATGATGGAACTGACAACATAAGGGTTGTTTGTTTTAGAGAAATTGCAAACAAGGTTTTAAATAATAACTTTGCAAAAATACGGGAAAATCCTAGCGAGTTCGATATTATAAAAAACGACATTTTGGGAAGACAAGTTAAGGTTACTGGCAGAGTGAATAAGAATGCGATGTTTGATAGATTAGAATTAACTGCCCAGAATATTGAAGAGTTAGACCCTAAACAATTGATAGAGGAGCTAAATAAGGAAAATTGATGTTTAAAACACATCTTTTAATATCTTTGCTTCTTGGCTTATTTACTTTCCAGTTTTTTGAGATAAACAAGTTTATTTTTATTGCACTTGTGATATTGGCCGGAAGCCTACCAGACATAGATATTCCTAGCAGCAAAATAGGCAAAAAAACAAGGCCGGTATCAAATATTATTAATTTTTTATTCGGACACAGGGGAATATTGCATTCTATATTTATTCCAGTACTTTTGTTTTTTGTATTAAGCTACTACAATCTTTATGAATATGGATATGCTGTTTTAATTGGATATTTGGGGCATCTATTGGCTGATGCTATAAGCAGTGAGGGAGTAAACTTTTTGCATCCGTTTTTAAAATTAAGGATACAGGGCTTTATAAGGGTGGGAGGATTTTTAGAATATATTTTGTTCATGTTACTCATTGGATTAGGTATTTTAAGTATACCCAGACTGTTTTAATATACACTGTAATATATATTATCAATTCACTTCTCACATCTCGCGGCTCGCGCGACAGCTTTATAAATGTTAGTGTATTATACTCAATTGTCCTTATGGACACATTTGAAATAAAAACCGAAAGGAAAAGGGAGTTGATTTCTATGGAAAAAAATAGGCCTGTAAAAAAATGGAGAGTTGGTAATATAGAGTGCAACATCTGGGAAAATGAAAAAGAAACACCAGAAGGCAACATAGTTGGCTTTAAGACTGTAAGTTTGAGGAAGAGCTGGAAACAGAATGAACAGTGGCACGATGCACAAATACAACTTAGAAGAAATGATATACAAAAGGTTATTATAGTATTGCAGAAGGCGCAAGAAGAGCTTTTATTGAATCAAGAGCAGAAAGAAACTGAAGGGGATTGATAATAATGGCAGAGAAAAAAGAAATAAAAGAAATTAGTGTGATGGACTTGCCAGGAGTTGGGGCTGCGACTGCTGAGAAATTAAAGGAGGCTGGTTATGATTCTATGTTGGCTATCGCTGTTGCAAGCCCTGGAGAACTTGTGGAATTAGCCGGCTTTACTGAAGCCACTGCAAGAAAAGTGATTCAAGCATCTAGAAATGAGCTTAAGATGGGCTTTGAGAGTGGTGAAGACCTGCTGAAAAAGAGAGAGAGCATACTAAAATTAACAACAGGAAGCAGCGCATTAAATACACTTCTGGGCGGAGGCGTAGAAACTGGAGCTATAACAGAATTTTTTGGAGAATTCGGGAGTGGAAAATCAAGCATCGCACACCAACTGGCCGTCACCGTGCAAATGCCAATAGAAAAGGGCGGCATGGGTGGAACAGCAGTCTGGCTTGACTCAGAGTCAACATTTAGGCCAGAGAGAATAAAACAGATAGCAAGCGCTTATGGGCTAGAAGCACTAGAAGTTCTTAGAAACATTAAAGTGGCGAGATGCTTTAACAGCGACCATCAAGTGCTGTTAGCAGAAAAGGTAGAGGATTTGATAACTAAAGATAAGCTGCCCATAAAACTAGTTATAGTGGACTCTTTGATGAGCCATTTCAGGGCAGATTTCAGCGGTCGCGGGCAGCTCGCAGATCGCCAACAAAAGATAAACAAACATATGCATACACTATTAAGACTCGCTACTACCTATAATGTAGCTATTTATGTTACAAATCAAGTTATGGCTAAACCAGATACATTTTTTGGAGATCCTACTGTTGCAATTGGAGGCCATGTATTAGCCCATGCGTGTTTGGCTCCAAATACACTACTTCAATTGTCTGATGGAACTATAAAACCAATAGCTGATTGCTATGACTATAATGAATTAGTTTGTGTTAAGCTTAGAGAAGGTATGCTGATAGCTAGCAATAAATTTGACCACTTTTTTATTAACACCAACGCAGAAAAAATTTATTCAATAGACGCCGGCTATAAAATAGAATCCTCCCCAGAGCACAGATTTTTTAAATTATCTGAAAACTGCGAGATTGAAGAATCAACTACAAAAGAATTGAAGATTGGAGATTTTGTGGCCTGTGCTAAAAGAATTTCAATAAGTGGGAAAAACCAAAAATTACCAAAAGTAAGCATAGAAAAAATTTTTAAATTAACAGATGATGGCAAAAATTTAGTATACAAAAAAATAAACGACAGCAATTTAACTAGGAAAGAATTTTGTAAACAACTGTACGTAACTCCAAGACAGCTTAGACGAATCTTAAACCAAAACTATCCTACTAAAGAAGAAAATATTTTGGTTTTTAGTGACAAACTAGGTATGGGAATGGAACAGATAGCAATGCAGGTACAGACTAATAAGCATAAAGAAATAGCCATTCCAGAATATTTTACACCCGCAATTTGCCAAATTCTGGGTTATTTTGCTGGTGATGGTTGTTTTGAAGACTATTCGCTTAGATTTAGGGACCAAAGATTAGATGTTTTGATGCATTACAAGGCATTATTTAAACAGGAATTTAATCTAGAAACCAACATAAGAAAGATAAAAGGGAAAAATTGTTTTAATCTTGATGCAAATAGCAAATCAATAAAAAGACTTTTTGAATTAGTAGACAAAAATTTGATAACTTACATGTCAAAATTGCCTAATGAACATATAGCCGCTTTTATCAAAGGATTTGCCGATGCAGAGGGTTTTGTTGATAAAAAAAGACCTGCGCTATTTATCGGGCAAAAACACGAATTATTTTTAAGATGCATGCAGATGTTGCTCTTAAGAATAGGTGTAAGGTCTACGCTGTCTAAATATAAGTCTAGTAGCAAACAAGAATTTTATAATCTCCTATTTATAGGAAGAGATTTGGTAGATTTTGCTAATAAAATAAGTCTGACGGCTGATGATAAAAAACAAACACTTGAAAAATGGATTGAGCATAATAAACACATAAAATACAACAGAGAGTCAATACCAATTAGCAGAGAATATCTTAAAAATCTTCTTTTAGAAGCTGGAATTATGTACTCTAAAGCACTAAAACCAAGGCCAAAAGAGTACAAATATGTCAGTCTAAGAAACCTAAACAAAGTAATAGATGCTATAGAAAAACAAGGAAACTTGAGCGAAGAAACAAAGAGTAAAGTGAAATTTATAAAAACATTGATTAATGGCGATATAGAATGGAGAAAGGTAAGAGATATAAAACAATTACCTAACAAAGAGCCTTTATACGATATAGCAGTTCCGGGTCAAGAAAATTATATCGCTAATGGTTTTATCGTCCACAATAGCACTTATAGAGTTTATCTTAGAAAAGGGAAGAAAGGAACGAGAGTAGCTAAGATAATTGACGCGCCGCACTTACCCGAATCGGAGGCAATATTTATAGTGACCGAGCAAGGCATAAAAGATGCATAAGCTTTTTAAGTAACTTTTTTCTTATTTTTAGGTTATGAAACTGTTTTTTGTCGTTACAGGCATAGGCTTAGGACATGCAACAAGAATTGAGGCTGTACTAAATGCTGTGTTAAAAAAAGACAAGAAATGCAAGATTAAGATAGCTGGCTACAAAAGCTCATATACTTATTTTAAAAATAAAGGTTTTAAGGTGATAAAACTGATCGGAGTTAATTATTCTTCAGAGAAATTTAAGGTTAATATATTCAACATATTAAGAACTAACCTTAAGTATCCACTAAATTTCAGGAGGGATGTAAAAACCTTGATGAATAATATAAAAGAATTTGATCCTGATTATGTAATAGTTGACTGGGAGTTATCTGGATTAATTGCTGCAAGTAATCTGAACAAAAAATCATTGCTTATATTCAATTATGACCCCTTCACATTTGAATCGTTTTTGGATAAATTCATGCTTGGAAGAACAAAGGTGCTGCAGAGTAGGTTTGTTGAGACTATATATGCTGTTGCTGAGAAAAGGTCTATGGCAATATTCATTCCAGGATTGAAATACGAGGTTAAAAACAAATTCCACTTCATAGATTTTGTTGTGAGGGAAAAATATAATGAGGTTGAGGACGAGGAAAAACTGATGGAAAAGCTAAGGTTAAGGAAAAAACCAATACTGGTTATGTTGGGAGGTTCAAATTTCGGGTATGACCTTTTTGAGAAAATGAAGGATGTAATTTTTGAAATAAAAAATGAGGATTTCATTGTTTTTGGATATAAAAAGAATTTCAAGAAAAAAAACATAGTATCTTTTAAATTCAGGGAAAATTATCTTGAATACTTAAAGGCAAGCAAAGGGGTTATAATGCTGGCTGGGCATTCAAGCTTTGCAGAATGTGCTGTATTTAAGAAGCCGTGCTTAGTATTTCCGATAAGAGGGCATGTTGAGCAGATGCTAAATGCATTCACAATAGAAAAAACAGGCATAGCTATGGTTAAGTATTTAAGTAAAATTAAAAAAGAGGAAATAGAAAAGGATTTGAATCAGTTTATGCATAATTTAGAAAATCTTCAAGAAAGGGCAAACATTCTTAATGCCAGAAGCGATGGGGCTGAGGAAGTGGTAAGATTTTTATTCATGGAGAAATCTGAGGAATAAAATGGTGGAAACAAGGGATGCAAAGAACAAGATAAATGAAGCATTAAACAGAATTTTAATAAACGAGGATTCCGATGTTTTTGCCAGGAAATTGGAACATATTGTTTCTGTATGTAAAGAAAAGATAGACGAGCTTAGGAATTCAAAAAATAATAGCCAATAAGCGCTCCTGCCGGGATTTGAACCCGGGTTACAACCTATCTTCTTATTATACAAACCGCAGGGTTGCGTCTTTTTTGGGTTTTTAGGCTATCCAAACTAGACTACAGGAGCAGTTATCCGAATTTTCAAAAACTTTATAAACATTTGTTTAAACTCCCTCATGAAAATGAACTCAATATTGAAGTGTAATTCATGTAAAGTTAGTGTAACTAATCTTACTGGTTTGGTTAGATTTACATGCCCTAGCTGTAGCGAGAAAGAGATAGTAAGATGTTCCCATTGTAGGGAAATAGCAGCAAGATACAAATGCGATAACTGCGGTTTTTCTGGGCCTAATTAAAATGGCTAATATAGTAGTTACATTAAAAATTATGCCTAAAAATCCAAAAACTGATTTGAAATCTTTAGAATTGAAAGCAAAAGAGCATATAAAGAAATTTGGTGGAGACGTGGGCAAAATTGAATTGGAACCTATTGCTTTTGGATTAAAGGCAATAAAGCTTATATTTGTGATGGATGAGGATAGGGGCAGCACAGAATCTTTAGAAGATGCTATAAAAAGAATTAATGGTGTTAATTCTGTAGAAGTTTTGGATGTAAGAAGGGCTATTGGATAGTTTTATTAAGTAAAATTATTTCTGAAGTGAAATGGAAAAACTGAGTCCTGAACAAATCAAGGAATTAAATGAAATAGCGAGACTACCTAGAGAAGAACAGCAAGCCAGGTTACAAGAATTTTTAAGCACTTTAAGCGAGGAACAGATCGAATTTTTAAAAAGTCAACAAGAACAAAGCTGCCCATTTTGTAGTATAATTTTTGGAGGCGTAACTTCTAATAAAATTTATGAAGATGACAAGATTATGGCGGTTCTTGACATAAATCCTGCTAATGTAGGGCATTTTATTACCTTTCCAAAAGAGCATATAAAAAATTCTTTTGAGATGAAACCAGAGAGTCTTATGTATTTGATTAGCGTAAGCAATTTACTAGCTAAAAAAATGCAGATTGTTGTTAAATCAGATGGGTTTAACATCTTAATATCAAATGGCTTAATCGCAGGGCAGAGAAGCGAACATTTTATAGTTCACTGTATTCCAAGATTTAAGGAAGATGAGATTAATTTCATTTGGAAGCCAAAAATGATGGACGAAAGCATTATCAACAATATTATTAAAGAATTTAGTAACTTTAAGGCTTACAATGAAAGAAAAGTAGTTGGGGAAGAAAGAAAGAGTGATGAAGTTTATTATGAAGAAGATAGAATACCCTAAATGAAAAATAGCACTATATTACCAAAAACTAGACTTATAATTAAGGATATAAAAAAAGAAGGCACAAATGGAATCCCTTCTTTTATTGTAACATAGTTTATTTTGTTTTTGTATTTTTTTAAATTTTCTATGTCTTCCTTGGAGATGCCTATATTTCTTGGAGTATAAACTAGGTTGTTGTTGATAATTATTTTGTCAACTACCCAATCACCCTCTGTAAGCTTGTCTATTGTTATCTTTTTGAACATACAAGAATTTTCAACAGATTTTATGAATAAAGACAGATAAAGAAGAAATAATGAAATAATAACTGTAATAAAAATAAAGATTCTTAAAAATTCATCTAATAAAAAAGATAATAACAACAAAATTAATACTGACATAACTAATATCTTTCTTATACGTATATTTTTTCTTAGTATAGCTTTAAATTCCTTTTTTAGAAGATTGTTATTTTTAATTCCTAGATTGATTGCCCATAATATGCCATAAATAGCTCCTATGATAACTAAGTTTAGTAAGAAAACAAGTATAAAAGGCAAAAAATTTATGTTCGGATTAAAGGTTTTTAATAAAGATTCAGGATAACTATAAAAAATAAGCCCAATTGCAATCAGCAGTTTAGCATCTCCACAACCCCATTGTTTTGAATAGTACATTATGTTCGCTATTAAAAAACCTATAGCAAAACCAAAAAAAGGATTTATTAAAAAATGAATGTCCTTTTTAATTATGTAATTTATTAAAAAAAATGTGATGCCTATTATTATTAGGCTATAGTTTAACCAGTCTGGTACTTCCCTTGTTTTTAAATCAAATATTGAGGCAAAAAATACCCATATCAAGGCTATTAATACAAGCAATATTATTAAGTCCATAATACTTGTTTAATTATAACTTATATAAAAATTGTATGGAAAGTTTTAAATAATTTGTTAAGATTAATAAATTAAATGCTGACAGATAAGGAAATTTTTAAACTGGCAAATGATGCATATAATGATTTCTTAGCTAATTTTTTAGTAGAATGTCAGTTTGAAGTAGTATCTTTAAATAAGTTTTTGTTAATACTTGAAAAAAACCTTTATTTGCAGGAAATTTTTAAGGAGTCTTCATTAAAAAACCCTAAGGATATTAGTTTGCCTGTGTTGGTTACAAGCGGAGAAAAATATAAACTCTCTTTTTGTAGCAGTATACTTGGCAAAATACTGAAAGGATTTTCTAAAGAAAAGCAGAGAATGTTCATTTCAGCAATTACATTGCATGAGCTATATCATATTGTAAACCAGGTTGAAAGAAGAGAGCTGAATTTGTTTTCCTTTTTAAAATCAAATAAAAGGGCCTATCAAGAATTTAAAGAGGACTATAAAGAACTAGCTAGGATATTAGAAGAGGCTAAAAGAAGATTCAAGAAGAAATAATAAAGTCTTTAGTAAGGTTTAAATATAAATATATGATAAAGGTGGCATAATGAAAAAGGCACAAGGCTCATCAATAATGGTCTTTCTGATATTATTGGCCTTATTTATAGTTTTATATGTTTTATTATTGCCGCCGGCTGCTAGGGAAGAACTTCTGGATTTAAACGTTACAGACAGTTCTGGAATTGGAATAGGTTCTAAGGCAAATACTTTGTTGTACGAAATCCCAGGAATTATTGTGGCTGAAGAGGATAATGAAATAGAACATAAAATGGACTCTGTAAATCTGTTTGTTAAATCCGAGCCTATCATAAAAGTGCTTTCAAATTCTATAGAGGTTGAAAGAAGCAGTTTTGGGAAGCAAGACCAGAATTTATTATTTAATGCAGATAGTTTAAGTAATCTTCAAAGTGCTTTATTGACCTTTACTGTTTTAGATTCTAGGGGGAGTTTAATTATAAGTTTAAATGGCCAAAATATCTATGAAAAGAGTGTGAAGAAAGGTACCCAGGAGATAATACAACTGCCAAAAGACTTATTGACTGAAAAAAATGAATTAAAATTTTCAGTTAGCAGTCCTGGAATATTATTTTTTATTAAGAATAGATATTTTCTTAAGGATATAAGGCTGAAAGAAGAGCTTGAAAAAATAAATTCTAAAGAGACAAGGGTGTTTAGCATTTCCAATACAGAGCAGGACAATCTAGATAGTTCAAGGCTTGATTATTTTGTGTTTTGTAATTCCTTAGATGAACCAGCAACTTCGCTTAAAGTATATCTTAATGATCAACTTGTTACATCTCAAGTTGTGTCATGTGGGGGAGGAGAAAGAGGCATAGATTTAGATGTAGAAGACATAAAGCAAGGACAAAATGAACTTCTTTTTGTGATTGATAGCGGAGATTTTACAATAAGCCAGATTAAGCTGACAAACAAGCTTAAGAGAGGAATATTTAATGTGTATGAGTTTGATATTTCTAGGAAAGATTTTGACGAGGTTTTGAAGCAAAACAAGAAGGTATTATTGGTAATGACCTTTGCTGATAAAACCTCTGTAAAAAGGGGCAAGATTTTGATAAATGATGATCAAATAAGCTTAGACACAACAAGCGATAAATTTGCAAAAGACATATCAAAGAGTGTAACCGATGGTATAAACAAGTTAAGAATAGTTCCAGACAAGGAACTAGCAATAAATACATTAAGAATCACATTTGAAACTGCTTAACTAAAAAACAAAGATTTTAATATTTGAATTCTTTTAATAATTTAAAAAGAGGAAAAATGGCAGAAATTAAGGCTTCTGAAGGCATGCTTGAAAGTTATAGGGCCAGTAGAATTAGTGCTGCTTTTGACAGACCAGAACATATTATTCCAGGAGCTGTAGGATGGACTATTGGCAAGATTTTAGGTTTTGCAATATTTTTTATAATGCTAGCATTAATGTTTATTGTAATTTACTTCTTCATTAAGTGCGGAACATTTGGAACCTGTAGTTATTTATGGGAGAAGACGGCTTTTACATTAAAAACAACAGTAGGCGAGGTTAATGAACGAACAGGATTATTTGACAGATTTTTTATTTTGCTTAGAACTGGCGGAGCGAGTGAAATTGGAGATGTTGATTTTGGACTTGAAAAAACAGAAACCAAGAAATTAATTAAACTTAATGATGTAATACCGAAGCCATTTTACTATCTTAACACAGAAAAAGAGAAATTTCCTATAGGTATTGGGTCTTCTATACTATTAGAAGGGATTGCTACAGACGCAATGGTTAGCATGAATTGTGAATTAAAAGATTATGATGGAATAGTTACTTATGAACATATTGGAAATTTAGAACCTGGTGAGAATAGGCATTTTATTATTCCTGCAAATACAAGAAGTTCTAGCATAGGATGCAATTTTGTAGATGGACTTAATGCACAAAATCCAGATGCTTTAGTTTATACTACTTCTGGAACGATGGGTATAACTTTTGAGTCTACTGCCGAAAGCAAGTGGAGGCCTTATATCATTCATTCAGAAGCCTTAAAACGATGGAGACAGCGAGAATCTTTGAATAAAGATGCTACGGAAAGCTTTGATGTTGCAGTCTTTATAGAAAATGATCCGGCACATGCTTACGACAGTGGAGTGCTTGGAATGAAAACAGAACCATCTTATCAATCTTCTGAGGTTATAGAAATAAAAAGCGCAGATTCTATGCCATTTGAAGAAAATAAACCATACACATTGTATATAAACTTTAAAACGCTTGATTCATTTTCTGGCAGATTAAAGGAGATTAAGAGCCTGAAATTAAAGGTTCCAAGTTCGGTAGATTTGAATGTTAATGAGCAGAGTTGTGACTATCAGTTTTTAGACACCGAAGATGGAAATAAGGTTTATGCTTTGAAGAAAGAGGTGATTGAAAGGTATAATAAAATCTGCTCAAAAGAAAGTTTACAAAGATTTTCTATAAGCGAAAGCCAATGTACAACTAATTATTTGTTGGATGTACCCACATATTGTAGAATGAAATTTAGTATAGAGGATGTTAAAGAGCTGCCCACATTTTTACAATTCATTGCAGATGCAGAGTATAGCTATGAAATGAAAGATGACTTTATAATTGAGTTAAAAAGACTATTAATATAAGCGGTGTAGAAATCTATATAAAATGAGCATGTATAAGTTATGTAAGTTGAAAATGAAAAAGCTATTATTTGCAATGGTTTTTTTGCTTTTGTTTATTACAGGTTGTAATAGACAAGATAATGATTTGCAATTGCAGCGTAGTTCTTGGATTACTGAGGTATATGGAGATGGTATTAAAGCTGAAATGTATATGTTTCCAGGACCTAGGTTCCTTAAGCAAGGGGATTCTATTAGCTTGAAATTTGTGTTGACAAACTTCTTGAGTAATAGCATAAATGTCAAGATTAGTGTTGAGGATAGCGCAGACACAGCTCAGTTTGGTGGTATCCAAGAGCCTGCAGAGTTGGAGTATACATTAACGCCAGCGATTTCTAGTAGGGGGAGTATTGAAGAGTTAACAGTTCCAGGAACTACTGATATAACTTACAATAATCTGGGTTTAGTTAGCTTTTTGGCAACAATAGACTATGGCGTGGATAAAGAATTCAATTCTGCTAAATTCTGCTTAAAATACAGCTCAAAAGCAATAATTAATAATTGCAATTTTATTGGAAGAGTGAATGTGCCTGGCTCAAGTACATTGAGCAGTATAAATTACGAATACGCAGACAGCATAGGCAACGATGATGTTGTGGATAGAATGGAGATTGCATTTAGCATTGATGAGAAATGCAATATAATTACTGATGACCAAAAAATAATAGAAGACTCTGAAGTTTATTTGAAAAATTCAGGCAATTTATTTGAATGTTATATTGACAAAAAAGAAAGCAACCAAAATCATAAGAGTATTAGATGTGTAAACGCTAATGAGCTTAATCTAAATCCAGGAACTCCATATTACTTTGAGAATACTGTAGCAAAGTTTAAATATGACTGTCAATTAGTGTTAAATTCAGGTTTTATTGACCTTAACCAAGGAGGATAAAAAATGAGGTTGTCGAAACTTTTGATTTTTATGTTCATTATTTCAGTTATTTTGGTTGCAGGTTGTAAGCAAGATAATAAAAAACCATTAGGACCATTTAGGGGTGGAATAAATGGGGTAGATGTTTCATTTTTACCTACATCACCAACATCAGAGTTTAATAAAGGTGACAACATACCTGTAAAAGTTTTATTGAAAAATAAAGGAGAATACGACCTTGCTGAGGGAGAAGCTTTTGTAAAAATTCTTGGTATACACCATGCTACATTTGGATTAAGTGATCAATATAAAGCTGCTACTGGTAAGATATTAGGAGTTTCTGAAGCCAGAGTTGAAGGTGGAGAACAACAAGTTGATATGGGCACGATAAATTATAATCAAGATATAATAAATTTCGAAGAGTTTGATTTAAGGGCTAATATATGCTATCCATACGAAACAGTAACTCAACTAAATGCATGTATAAGCTCAACAATCTTAGAACAGGGAAAAGCACAAAAAACCTGTAGCATAGAAGGTGAAAAAATAGGCAAGGGTGATGTATCAAGTGCGCCTGTGCAAGTAACTAGTATAACTGAAAAATTTAGGGGGTCAGATCAATTGTGGTTTGACATTGTGATAGAAAATAAAGGAAAAGGTACAGTATATAGACCATTAGTACTATGCGGAGACTTAGATGATGCTGCAAGAAGACTAGATGCAGAAAATTTATTAGATGTCAAAATACCGGAAGATATACAATGCGCATTTTTAGAGCAAACCTCTAGTTCTGGACAAGTGAGATTGAGTGCTGGTAAGGCTTTATTAAGGTGCAGCAGAAATGTAAAGGATACAAGTATATTTGAACAGAAAATAAGAATCGAACTGAGATATAAGTATTTGGACTCTACAACAAAACATATAAAGATATTTTCTACTACTACATCAACTACATAAATTTATTAATCTATATTTTTTCTCAATTTTATGAAAATAATTACAGACTTCCAGATACATAGTAGGTTTGCTAGAGCCACTAGCAAGGATATTACAATAGAGAATTTAGAGAAATGGGCGAGAATTAAAGGATTGAATTTACTTGGAACAGGTGATTTCCAACATCCTAAATGGTTTGATGAGATAAATGAAAATCTAGAAGAAGACAGCAATGGTATTTTATGGAGCAAGACAAAATTTCCATTTTTCTGGCAGACCGAGATTTCTTTAATGTACACACAGGATGGAAAAGGCAGGAGGATACATCATTTAATACTTGCACCAAATAAAGATATTGCAGGACAGATAATTGAGGCATTAGGCAGAAAAGGAAGGCTTGACTATGATGGTAGGCCTATTTTTGGTTTTTCTAGTATAGAACTAGTGGACATGATGATGTCTATAAGCAAGGAAATAGAGATAATACCTGCTCATGTATGGACCCCTTATTTTGGATTGTTTGGAAGTATTACAGGTTTTGACAGTGTCGAAGAATGTTTTAAGGAAAAAAGCAAATATATTCACGCAATCGAAACTGGGATGTCATCTACCCCAGATATGAATTGGATGATTTCTAGCTTAGACAAATATGCGTTAGTATCGAATTCTGACATGCACTCACATTGGCCATGGCGTCTTGGAAGAGAGGCCAATATTTTTGACATAAAACTGAGTTATAAAAATATTATAAATGCGATAAGGACAAGAAAAGGTTTTATAGAGACAATAGAAACAGACCCTAATTATGGCAAGTATCATTATGACGGGCATAGAAATTGTAATTTTTCTTGTAGCCCAGAGGAGTCTAGAAAATTAAAAAATATATGCCCAGTATGCAATAAACCATTGACTATAGGAGTGCTTAATAGAGTAGAACAACTGGCTGATAGAGAATATGGATTTATGCCAAAAGATGCTGTTCTATTTAAGAAAATAATACCATTAAGCGAATTAATTGC
>JACPNH010000039.1 GCA_016185565.1 Candidatus Woesearchaeota archaeon
TTCTTTTGCTTTTTCTAATAGTGACAATAGTTCATCTTCTCTATATCTTCCATGATTCCTGAGATTCAAAGCTGTTAAAAATGGTGCCAGAACAACGTAGGTGTCTTTATAGTCATTAATTATCTGGGTTGTGGGAACTTGTGGCATTTATTTAAAATATTAAAAAACCTTTTAAAAATATCTAATATAGCCTTAATATGGTATTTTTGGTTAATTTAAGGACTCGTGGCAATAAAGCAACTTTAGAATTAAGAGACAATAACAACAGCTTTCTTGTAGAAGAACAATTTGAACATGTAATACCAACATGGAATCTTGGTTATCATGAATTATTAAGACATATAGAAAAAGTTGCTGTGCCTAAACAAGATACAAGAAAAGAATTAGAAATTGTTTACAAGAAACTTAAGGACATCGGAGTCAGGATTGAATTAAGGCCTTATGGTATAAGTGAAGATTTAGATAAGTTTTCAGATGAACAATTTAATTGGGTAAGAGAAAATTGGGAATTTGTTGCTTTGGCAGTTGGAAATCCCAGAATGGCCAGGTATCTGCCTTATGACTTTATTAAAGGCAGCAAAAATGATTCTAGGAATAATGCAACAAGGATGAGGAGATGGCAATTAAACTACCCATTTTCAATTTATCAAGATTTAGAAAAGAAAGTTAGTTTAGAAGCCTTATTAAAAGAAAGAAAAGTATCTGGGGACATAGAAGTTAGAGGCTATAAAGAAAGCAAAGATGAAATATTTTTGTTTAGTTTTATTACATTTGATGATGATTTTGGAAATTTCATATTGGCCAGAGACAAGTTGGGTGTTGATAAATTAATAGTTGAGAGTGATTTTGGAGCTTTAGAAGTTAAGGTAATTCAAGTAACTGACATGGGAAAGTCTGCTACCGAATTATTTCGGGTTTATAACCCACTATTTACAACTTTTCATCACGCTAATTATGATATAAAAAAATTAAGAGAGCTAGAACCAAATTTCAGACCTGGATTGAATAGCAATAATGAAGGTAGTGAACCTAAAGAAATAGAAATCGAAACACCAATAATTGCTGCAGGTGGGTCTTCTTTTATAAAAAGATGGAGCTTAAGAAGAGGTTTTTTAATTGATACTCATCCATTTTCATTGCATTACTTATGGATTCCAGACAATAAGTTAGTCACTATTTATAACTATGCATATGGTAAGACGCAGAAAAAGGAGATGGATTATGAGGAACTAGAAAAAAAAGCACAGTTGTCTAAAACAGATCAAGAAGTAGCAAGAGAATTAGCAGCTTATTGTGTTAAAGATAGTGTAAAAGGATTTAAAATTCAGGAGAGATTTTTAAGAGACATATTAATATTGAGCTACTTGTTGAGGCAAGGTCCGGATGTTGTAGTAACTGCATCAAAAGCTGACCTCGGATTAAAGATACATGAAGAACTACAATTCAAGAGAATTTCTACATATGGTTATAGAACTATTGGGGGCAGAAAAAAGCTTGAAGAGTTTTCTGTTAATGAGGAAAAAACAAGGCTTTTGAATTTAGATGATAGTAACAGGGGCATTTTCAATGCCTCAATAGTTTATTTTACTCCTTTTATTGAGGGGCTGAGGCAAATAATTAATGCTGATGGGCATGCTAAATTGGCTTATGAACTTTATTCAGAATCTGAACCAGTAGATAAGGTAATACTAGCTGAAGGTTTAGAAGCTTATTTAAGGAAGGCTTTGTTTGACCTAAAAGCAAGATTGCCTGTTAAAGAAAAAGACAGACTTAAGCATAGACTAGAAAAAGACATAAATCCTAGAGAAGACCATTTGTTTGGGGGCATTTATGGTATAAGAAATGGTGATTATAGAAGTTCTCACAATATACCAACATTAAATAATGCTATTGTAAACCAAATAGAAGCCACTAACAGATTTTTGGCCAGAAACAGGATAATAAATTATTCTGATAGGTTTACATTACTTGAAGGAGACGTTGATGCTAGTGGTTTAGAACATTTAGTGATAAAACTTGGTTGTGGCAATTGTTTGTCTTTAGAACAAGGAAGATTTGTGATAAATGTGGATGGACAATTAATAAGCCAAGAATTTGATGTTAGAGCAACTAGGGGGGATATTACAGTAATTGAGCATGAAATTAAAAAAGAGATAATAGACCTGTTATTGTTTGAAAAGAATAAAGTAAAAATTCTAAATTATTTAATGACAAGATTAAGAAATTTAGAACAAGAAGAAAGAGAAAAGTTTGTTTATCTACATGGAAATGTGGCTAGAGACTATGATGAGTATAGTGATAAGGCATTATTAAGAGAGAGAATAATGACAATGGCCGAATGTGGTGCTAAAAAGGGCGAGAAGTTTAATAGCGGCTATATAGTTGGAATTAAAAAACGTGTAAAGGTTCCAGAATTTTTTGATCCAAGTTATGAAGTGGATTTTGAAAGATACAGAAATAGATTTTTTGGTAGTAGGAACAACGATGGAAGAAGCCTGAGTTCTGGAAGCATAGGTAATTTATTGTATTCTATTTTTTGTTTTGACAATGGAGCATTAAATACAGAGAAACAAATAGCTTTATCTAGAATTATTAATGGAAATCCTAAAATCAGGGATACCAATTTATTGATTGTGGAGCAAACCAGTCTATTCGACAAATGAGTAAAAAAGAAAACATTTAAAAAATCTCTTTTATTTTATATTAGCATGGCCGAAGACAAGATACAAATGCCTGCTGGAATGGGCGGCTTAGTAAGGTATTTTGATGACTACCAAAGTAAAATTGAGTTTAAACCAATGGTTCTAGTTGTTGTGATTCTATTAGTAATAATAATAGAGTTAACTTTACATTACAAATTATTTGGATAGCGAATAAATGATAGTAATGAAATTTGGTGGATCGTGTATTAGTTCCATAAAAAACTTAGAATATTTTCTGCGTGAAGTAGAACTCAATCTTAATAAAAAACCAATAATTGTAGTATCTGCGTTAAATGGTCAAACTGCCGAGTTAAAAGAAATGGCCTTTGAACTAAGGCCTAGAAGGGTAAGGATAGATGAAACAGAAAAGGAATTCAGAACAAGTTCAGAGAGGATTGAGGCTGCAGAAAGACGATTTAATAAATTTATATCATACCATCGAGACTATGCAAATGCACTAGGTATAGAGGACTTTTTAGATCATGAAATAGAAAAATTAAATCTTGAATTCATTAATGCTTTAAAAGACACAGATACTACTTTTTCTAGGTACAGAGATGCTATATTAAGTGCTGGGGAGAGATATGCAGCAAGACTCATTGCCAGATTCTTAACAGAAAATGATATAGAAGCAGTGGCTCATGACTCTTTTAACTTAGGGCTAGTTACTGACTCAAACTACGGGAATGCCACCCCCGAACTTGATTCTTTAAAGGATATTAGAAAAGGTATTCAGGAATTGGACAAGAAAATAACACATGTGGTTACTGGTTTTATTGCAAAAAATATACAAGGGAATATAACAACGATGGGCCCTAATTCTTCTGATGATACAGCTGTTTTAATGGCAATAGCAGGTAATGCTAGTGAAGTATGGGCGTACAAAACGACTGATGGAATTTTATCAGCACAGCCAGACTTGATTAGAAATCCAAGAAGAATTCCGTCATTAGACTATCATGAAGCTTATGAAATTGCATCTTCAGGAGCGGATGTGATGAGCGCAACATCCATTGGGCTTGCACACTTAAAGGGAAAGAAGCTAAAGGTGAAAAGTCTAAAAAATCCTGAGATATTTACAACAATTTCTGAAGAATCTAATAAAGAACGAAAAGGAATAAAGGCCGTAGTAAGTAAGAATAACATAACTATTGTAAGATTAGAGTCTCCTTATATGGTTGGGCGCCCTGGTTATGCTGCTAGAGTTTATGAAATACTAGCTGGGCATGGTATTTCTATAGATGTGATAAGCACTTCTGGAGTTGTAATTTCTAGTACTCTAGATCCTCATACAAACGATAGAAAAAGAAAAGATGAAGAAATTAATCTCAGTAGATTAGAAAGAATGTTGCATGGTTTTGGAAAATTTACTATCACGAAGGAAAATGCTGTTATATCATTAATTGGGCCGGGTGTGATTTATGATAGTTCTAGTATTATTAACAGAACGATGAGCATGCTTAAGAGAGAAAAAATTCCAGTAAGGATGGACAGTCTAGCTGAAGGGTCTTGTAACTATAGATTTGTTATTGATCAAAAACACGAAGAAAGCGCTGTTAGATCGCTATATCATGAGTTCTTGACTTGGGACACAGCAAGTTTTAAATAATAATAAAAATTAAACAATATCATGATACCTAAAATAAATCCAAGAGACATGCAGAAAGCCATGCAACGTCTAGGAATTAAACAAGAAGAGATAGACGCAGAAGAAGTTATCATAAAAACTAGCAGCAAAGAAATAATAATTAAAGAACCCCAGGTTCTAAAAGTAAATATGATGGGCCAGGACAGTTTTCAGATTTCTGGGAAGATCCAAGAAAAACCAATTTTAAGAATAACAGAAGAGGACATAAAAACAGTAATGGAACAATCTGATGTCTCAAGGGAAAAAGCATTAAAGGCTCTTGAAGAAAATAATGGTGATTTGGCTGCTGCAATTCTTAGCTTGAAGAAGTAAACAATAATTCTTGATTATATAAACAAAAAAATATATAAACTAGTATATATTTGTATATTTCCCTTTTTAGGAAATTATAAAAATATGGATGCATTATAGTATAAGATGGAAAATATTATAGCAATCCTGAAAGAGGCCAATACAAAACTAAACACGGCGGATCATTTGGCATATGTAACATATCCAGTAGTGAAGGAGTCTAAGTTGCTTCTAACCACTGTAGAAAATCTTTACACAGCTTTAATTTTGGCGATGGAGGCGTTGCTTCAATATGATCGTTACTATAAAAGAATAAGCTATGTTCCACATGAATTCCAGTCTAAATATGAAATATTCAAGAAAATTTCGATGAAATATAATTTAGATAGAATGGCAATCGCTTCAATGCTCGACATAAGAAGCTTACTAGAATTACACAAAAAAAGTCCGATGGTTTTCACGAGAGAACAAAAACTCGTGATTGCTAGTCAAGGATTTAATATAATAAAGACATTAAACATTGATATGGTAAAGCGCTATATTGAACAAGCGAAGCCATTAATTTCAAAAATCAACAAAGTAATACAACCAAATGCAAATGATAGAAGACTTGCCTGAAAAGGCTAAAGATGAAATCAAGAGAGCCGATCATCTTGTATATGTGACTTTAA
Source organism: Candidatus Woesearchaeota archaeon (assembly GCA_016185565.1). GTDB lineage: Archaea > Nanobdellota > Nanobdellia > SCGC-AAA011-G17 > JAGVZF01 > JACPNH01. Next base: position 5,313 of record JACPNH010000039.1, read on the forward strand.
AGTATACAAGAACTGTTGATGTTATAAAAAACACCATTAAAAGGCTGATGAATGCTTATGAATACGTAATTCTAGAATGTCTTGAATATGCCAAAGACAACAAAAAGATAAAAGAAATTCCAGCTTCCAGTCAAGACAGAGTAAAATTAGTTAAAAAACTGTATAAAGAAGACATTGTCGAATACATAAAGCTTTATGAACTATTAAAGGAAATTGACAAGGCTGAATATACTGGCAAGGAAGAATACAGAAAAAATGTGGCATTAATAGTTAATGTACATGGAAAAACAATATTAGTAGATATACCAACATTAATCAGCTATTTCAACAAAACAAAAGAATTCATTGATTTAGTTAATTCCTGGGTTGAATAAGGATATAATAAAATCTAATTTTGCGTCTTTGTCCTTTAATAGTAAGTTATTTATTGTTCCTGGCTATACAACTTTTAATGCCTGGGCATAAAAAAAAGAGGAAATATCAAGCTAGATCAATTTTATTTTTATTTATACTAATTATGGGCTCAATTTTAATTATTTTAAATAAGCCCAAAATAACAGGGTTTGTAGTATATAAATCAGAAAATTTTACCAATGAAACAACCTCGGCCATTAATAAAAACTTATTAAACATTAATGAAATTATAACTGAATCAACGACAACATTAACAAATCTGACAAATATAACAGATTTGGTAAATGTAACCTCTGGCGATATAAATGTTAATATAAGTAACCAGGCCATACCAAAATTAAGTTATGTGACATTTGACAGGCTATTAGATTGTCAGGGTTGCGGATTGCACAGGGCTCCTGGTCTTACTATAGTAAATATGACTATTTCGATATCTGTAAATGGAACTTTAAACAATGTCACTATTAAAGACTACTTCAGCAATGACTGGACTGTTGTAAATGGCGGAAATGCCGTTGTCAAAAGAATAAACCAAACCACTAGCGAAATAGCATGGAACCTAGAATCAATAAACAA
>JACPNH010000001.1 GCA_016185565.1 Candidatus Woesearchaeota archaeon
TGTGGAGAAACTTTTTTTGATAGTGAAATCGCAATGAAAATACAGGAAAAATCAAAAAAAATGGGCTTATTCGGACTAGCAAAAAAAACAAAAGTTGCAAAGGTTGGTAATAGTTTAGCCATCAGAATACCTAAGGAAATAGTAGAATTTTTGAAATTGAAGAAAGAAAAAGAAGTCAGAATAGTGCCAAAAAACCCAAATGAGTTAAGTATAGAGTTCAGATAACTAGTAATCAAACTTGTATTGAAAGATTCTTAAGCTCTTTTATAAGTTGCTTATTATTTTTAAAATGAATTACTTTAAAACCTAATTTTCTGGCAACATTTATATTGTCTTTAGAATCATCAACAAATACACAATTATGCGCTTTAACATCTAACTTCTTTAATGCTAGCTTGAATATTCTTGTTTGCGGCTTAACTAGTCTGACTTTGTGGGATATAATTACCTCGTCAAAACCAGAGAATATGCCCCTTTCCTTATTTATCTTGTAAGATAAATCGTCCATATTAGAAACAATTGCTACTTTATATTTTTTCTTTAGTCTATTTATAATCTTTAGCAAAGATTTGTTTATCTTTAATTCTAAATAATATTTTCTAAATGCTCTCATAACGTCTTTTTCTATCCCAAATTCTTTTTTTATTAGGAAAGCAACTTGTTTAGATGTTAATTTGCCCTTATGACGTTCATAATATAATTTATCTCTTAACTTAATTAGTTTTTTTGAATCAATTCCCAAATACTTAGAGATTTTTTTATAAAAAACCATATCACTAAACATTAAAACACCGCCAACATCAAAAATAATTACTTTTACCATAAATCACATTCCAAAACCTTTCGGCATTTTCTTGCCGAATTTCTTCATTAACTTACTAATATCTTGTTCCTTTTCTACGCCCTTTAAAACCTTTGCCACTTTCTTGCTTTGCTTGTATTGCTTTAATAGTTCTCTGACTTCAGAAGCAGTAGCTCCAGATCCCCTTGCTATCCTATCTATTCTAGATCTAGTTATAATTTCAGGATCTTCAAGTTCTTCCTTACGCATAGATTGCATAATGTACTTCCATTTTTTTAACTTGCTTTCTTGGACTTGAAGCATCTCTTTTGGAATGTTCATATTTCCCATTCCAGGAATTAACTCCATAATTTTGCTTAACGGACCCATCTTTGACATTGCTTCCATTTGCTCATATAAGTCAATTAAATTGAATTCCCCCTTAAGGAATCTTTTTCCTAAATCTTCAGCTTTTTCTTTGCTTATTGCTTCTTCAGCTTTTTCAAGTAAAACCTTAATATCCCCCATTCCTAAAAGCCTAGAAACAAAACCTTCAGGGTCAAATTCTTCTAGGTCATCTATTTTTTCTCCTACGCCTATGAATTTTACAGGTGCATTTGTAACTGCTGTAGCCGTTAAAGCCCCCCCAGCTTTTGCTGTTCCATCAAGCTTTGTTATTACAACTCCAGTAATTCCACAAGCATCTAAGAAACCTTTTGCCAATTTAGAAGCAGCCTGCCCTATATCAGCACTTATTACAAGTAAGTTTTCATCTGGCTTTATTTCGTTATTCAAGGATTTAAGTTCTTTAATTAATTCATTATCTAGATCATGACGACCTGCAGTATCTATAATTAGTAAGTCATAATTATGATATTCGTCTTTAAACTTTTTATATATTTTTATTGGATCCTTTTCTTTTTTATCAGAAAAGCATTTTACTTTGACTTGTTCGCTCAATTGTTCCAGTTGATCGATTGCAGCCGGCCTATGAACATCGAGAGCGAGAGTTGCAATTTTATATCCACGTTTTGAGTAATATTTCGCTATTTTTCCTATAGAAGTTGATTTTCCGCTACCATAAGTTCCAACCATCATAATCTTGAATGGTTTTTTGTCTAGAATTTTAATGCCATGCTTTTCCTTGCCTAGAAATTTTACTAGCTCTTCGTAAACTATCTTGATTAGATGCTCTTTTTGATTAACGCCCTTTATTTCTTTTTCAGCTAGTGCACGTTTTTTAATTTCCTTGCTTAAGTCAAAAACCAGCTGTACATTAACATCAGATTGAAGTAAAGCTCTTTGTAGGTCTCTTATTAATTCATCTATCAAAGCTTCATCCACAAACAGGCTTCCAGTTATTTTTCTCAGAGTAGCTTTTAAGCTGTCTCCTAATTTGTCTAATACCATAAAATTTTACCTTAATTAATCATATTTAATTATTTTGAATTAATTCATCTATTAACTATTTATAAATTTTCTTATTTTGTAACCACTCAAAAAAAGTGACAAATAGAAAGTTTTATAAACCTTTAAGCTCTCAAAATTTTATGATATATAAATTTACTTTGGAAGATGTTATCCTTAAAGATTCGTTGGAGGCTGTTAGCCAATATCAAAAAAGCTCTCCGCGTAATCAATTTGTTATAGTGGGGGGCATAGCAAATCAACTATATACCTATAGTGTATTTCCTGCACTTTCAAGACCAACTACTGACTTAGATATAGATTCTGATAATTATATAAACTTCGCAACCTTCAGGGATGATGTAGCAAGTGTAATTTCTAAATCTTTACAAAGATATTCTCCAAAGACATCAGATAAACATCATATATTCCAAATTGAGGTAAAGGACGAAGATGCAACTCCATTATTGATACATTCGTATAAATTCTCTGTTAATGCATATGAAAGGAATAAAAAAAGTCTAGAAAGGCAAGTGGCAAATGCCCATTGGGTGAACATACCAAATTTTGATTCACAAGTGTTAGTGGTAAGGCCAGAAGAAGTTCTTTATGCAAAATTAGATAGGCTAAGAAAAGTAGATAAAGGCAATAGAATACCAGAAGAATTAAAGGAAATGTATGAAAGAATTCGAGAAAGAGACTGGATACCTCTTGCAGATGAAGATCTAAAGCAATGGCTAGTAAATTTAATAAGAGAAAAACAAATGCTTCCGGGTGCTTATGATGAAGGAGAACTAGAGTTTAAGAAAAAGCTCGATCATTATAGATCATCTAAAGATATTTATGACGTTTCATTATTAATCACACTTGCATTACAAGAAAAGTTAAATATAGACGAATCTTATTACCAAGAAATTCTTAAATCAGAAGGAATTTATACATAAAATAGAATATAGAATTTTAGAATTATATAGGAAAGAAGTTTATTTCTTTCCAATAATCTTAAACATCTTTGTTCCGCAATTAGAACAAACACCCGACATTGCTCTCATACCGTTTTTCATCACTACCTCTTTTTCATTTTTCATCTGTCTTTGAGTCCTACACCTCATACATCTCGCATCTACCATTTATGATCCCTCCAAGTTCAAAATTTCAATTTAAATTAGAAAATAGTGCGGTAGAAGTATTTTTAAGTTTATTTGTTGTAACACAACATATATGTTTTAATTAATAGTTGGATATTTTAGGCTAAGGAAATATCTTGCCACTCTCATTCTATCATAAAATGTAGGATTTACATAATTTTTACCTCTTATTCCCAATGCCCAGCAATAATCCGAATCGTGCAAAACTTTTTCAACGAATTCTAATGCCTCAGTTTCATGAATCTCTAACAAACCAATAACTTCTGAATCATTTAAGGAACTAATAAATACATCACTCTTAAGAACTTCTCTTTCAATCGAATTTTTATCATCGCTTCTTGATGTAATAATCGCCATCTATAATCCCAGATTTGAAATTATTTTCTCCTTATTAAATATTTCTAAATCATCTAGCCTCTGCCCATTCCCTAGATATAGTATAGGTTTATGAGTTACATAGCTTATAGAAATCATTGCTCCGCCCCTTTCATCCACATCCGCCTTAGTTAATATTATGCAATCAATGCCAATTGCATCATTGAAACTTTTAGCTTGTTCAATAGCATCATTTCCTGTTATGCTCTCGCCTATGAATATCTTTAAATCGGGTTTTGCTACTCTTACAATTTTTTTCATCTGGTCCATTAGATTCACATTTGAATGCATTCTACCTGCTGTGTCTATTAAAACAACGTCTATATTATGAGCTTTTCCAAAAGATACGCCATCAAAAGAAACTGCTGCAGGGTCACTTTCATATTGCTGTTTTATTACCTTAATACCTAATTTTCTGCCATGCTCCTCTAATTGCTCTATAGATCCTTTTCTAAAGGTGTCTCCAGCAACCATAACACTAGAAATCCCCTGCCTTTTTAGTATATAAGCTATTTTTGAAATTGTGGATGTTTTTCCCGATCCGTTGATCCCAAAGAAAACAATGACAAACGGCTTTTCTATTTTTTCCTTAATCTTTTTTGTCAAGTCGATTTGCTCTATATTAAACAAGCCTTCAATGCTGTTTTTCAGGCTATTTTTTATTTCTTCGGCAACTTTGTCCCTTTTTATAGGTTTGTTCGTAAGATTTTTTTTCAGGTCATTCTTAATCTTTTCAATAACCTCTACTGCGACATTGTTTTCAAGCAAAGAAAATTCTAGGTCAAAGAAAATATCATCAAATTGTTTTTCATTTATTACTTTTGTTGTTGCCTTCTCTTTAATTACTTGGAATAATCCTCTTTTTTCTTCGATCTGTGCCTGTCCTAATATAGGTTCTTGCTTTTCCTCTTCCCTTTTCTTCTTTAAGAAATAAAAAAATCCATGTTTTTCTTTTTTTTCTTCTATTGGCTCTGGTTTAATTTCTTGAGCTTTTTCAAGTTCTGTAACATCTAGTTGAGTTTGATGAGTTTCATGTTTAAGCTCTGGAACTTCTTCTTTTATTCCCTTCTTCTTTGGTTTTTTCTCTTTCTCTGGCTTTTCTTGCTTCTCCTCAACTTTTTGTTCTTCTTTTATTTTTTCAGAAATAGGACCTTCTACTTCAACTTCTTTACTAGGAGCTTCTTGTTCTACTTTTTTACTTATTTTTTCTATGGCTCCCTTTATTTTGTCTTTTAAAAATTTAAACATAGGAATAAAGAAAATTATAGTCTTTTAAATGTTTTGATAAAGCAGTTTATTGTAAAGATTTAAGGCTTCATCTGCTTTGTTTTCTTTAATTAGTTCATGCAATTTCTTGAATGGCTTTTTATGAAATTTTATAGTTTCTACAGTCTTAAGTTTTCTAGGAACATGCTCTATAATTTCTTTGCGCCTTTCTCTTTTAATGCTTTTAAAAGTGTAACCTGCAATTTCAGAATAGGCCTGTTGTTTAAATGAGGTGAGCTTTAGTTCCCTGTTTAGGTTTATAATTGCATTATACAATGTGTTCCTTGCTTGATGATTTCCATATTTTGCAAGTTTGTTATAGTATTTTAGAAGGTGGGTGTTGTAATGAGCCGCAGCCTTTTCTGTCCATCCAGCATGCATGAAATAATAAATATTCTCAAATTCTCTTAAGAATCTGTTTTTGTAGAAATTGTACATATAATAGCCAAGCAAATAATGATAATGCTCATCAAAATATTTTATTAGTTTTTCATAATTTAATCTCGAGAATAAGGTCCTTTTTTCAAAGTAAATAAAATCCAATTTCTCTTTTAATAGATCCATTTCATTTTTATGCACTAAAACAAAACATTCTTGTATTGCAAGATATAGGACAATAGAATCTCGGTAATTTTCATAAAATTGTATTAAATCTTCTGGTATTGCATTCTTTTCAGCTACTTTTTGTATGTAGTAATAATACCTCAAAGCTTCATCGAAATTAGCATCTTGTATAAGATTAGTTGATAGCATTAAAAGTTCATTTACGCTGGTATTTTCATCAAGCATGAAATAAATAAAATTAATTTGTTATTTAAATGTTTTTATATTTTTTGGTCGTAGTTATTTTCTGTACCAAAAAGGAGATTTGTATCCTTGATGATCGAATGTTTTCCTCTCCAAATTAGTTCCGTCCACATTCATGGTATAAACATCTAATATTAAGTATGGGTATAGAGAGCCAGTATTATCTTTATCTGATAAAAATAGTAGTTTAGAGCCATCCGGACTCCAGGTTGCACTTAATGAATTATAATCTGGGCTTGTCAATCTTTGCAGATTAGAACCGTTATTGTTACTTATCCATAAAGTAAATTTTGGTCCACTTTCAATAGAGCTATACAAGATTTTAGAGCCATCCGGACTGTATTTTGGGTCATTGAAAGGATACCCAGACATTAATCTAGTAACATTTCCGCCATCCGGATCCATAGTATATATTCTAAAAGCGCCATAAGGCCCATCGCGGTCTGACGCAAATATAATTTTTGAACCGTCTGGGTTCCATAAAGGAGCAACATCTTGAGAAGACATAGTTGTTAATTTAACAAAACCTGTACCGTCTGAATTTATTTTACATATGTCTGTTTGGTTATTTTCTACAATACCATATACTAATGTATTGCTGTTTGGATGCCATTGGGGGGTATTTGCTGGATATGCTCTTGTTATATCATTAGAAAAATCCGAATTTGCAACACGCAACTCATAACTTGAAATATATGCTACTTTAGTCTTATCAGGGCTCATTACAGCCTGCCAATCCTGTCTGGATGAAGCCGTTCTTCTAATAAAGTTGGTAAAATTAGAATCAGTCTCGTAAATCTCATCACCGCCAAAATCTTGTGCACGATTTGATGTTATCAAAACCCTATCTTCTAAGGTAATTGGTGTATTAAGGTAAGAAACTACTTGATTCCATACAGCAGTGTTTCTATATAGTTCTGAATGATCAAGATTAAAAGCGATTGCGCTATGCAATCTTGCTGTTTCATGATTTGTGTAAGAATTCATATCTAGGCTACTAAAACTAACCAATCCATCATGGGGCTTGATAAGAAGATTGCTTAAATCGCCCAATATAATAGTATTATTATTATTGCCCCCCAAGAAATAATAGTCGACATTTACTATAGTTCCAGTTTTATTTATTAAAGCAAGCTCTGGATGACCTTCTACTAAAGATAATGGCCCAAGCTTTAATTTGCCAAGTATATTAATATTGCCAGGTCTATTTAGCAAATAATTTAAGAATTCGTTAACAGCCTCTTTTGATAAAATTCCTTTGTTAGGAGCGCCTATAAAAACAATTTTCTTAACCAAATTGTTTGTATCATAAAAATTTACAAAAAATCTTCCTAGTATTCCACCCATACTGTAATCTACCATGTAAATTGGAGGCCTTATAGCTCCTAACTTACTAAGTTCTTGCTTTAACCTTAATGCATTATCCCTTGGAAGCGCCCCGGTCGGATAATCTAAAGTCATAACTCCAAATCCTTGTTGAGAAATATACTGTACTAAATCTTTTATGTCTAATGAATTTTGAGTAAACCCCGGAATTGCTAATACAACTGGTTTATTCGGATCTGATAAATCAGCATTTCCTCTATTCAATTTAAACAGCACATCATTTACATTACCCACCCATGTGGTGATGTTGTTTGCTTGTGTTGCAGAGTTTGTCGAAAAACTTGAAGAATTTCTCAACAAAGAAATATTTGCTGAGTTATTGCCTAAATTGGTTACCTCTTCATATCTAAAATAATTATCGACATTCGAAAGTGCTGCAATATTTTCTTCAGATATAGGCATTGAAACATAAATAGAATCTTGTAATTGTGCATTTAAAATTATCTCTAATGGTTTTGTAGAACTAATTACATTTTGAAATTTAAAAAAATCGGTACTTGATTTTCGTAAGGTTATGTTAGTATCTTGAGTTAAAGAATTTGCCGGAATCATTACAGTGTATGTTTTTCCATCAATATCTGTTGTTGAAATTGTGTCTCCCAAAGCTGCTTTTACATTTGTAGAAACTTCAACTATTTCTGGCGGCATTGGTATAATAGCATCTTTGCCTTTTTTACTGCATCCTAAAGGAAAAAGAGAAAATGATGCAGCCAAAACTAATGATACCAGAGTTTTTAATTTTTTTCTGATTTTCATTAAAATATAGAAAGATAAATAAAGATTTAAATATATTTAAAAGTTAATATTCAGGAGGCATTCCTTGCATGCCTGGAGGCATCCCGGGTTGTTCTTTTCCCAAGTTGCTTGCAGCTATTACATCATCTATCCTAAGAATTAATTCTGATACTTCTGTAGCGCTTTTTGTTGCCTGCGTTTTTATTTTTAATGGTTCTATGACTCCCATCTTCCAGGCATCTACAACCTTTCCTTTAAAGACATCCAAGCCAGCCCATTTATTGCCTTTATCATGCTGCACTTTTAATTCTGTTAACATATCTATAGGATCGAGGCCAGCATTTTCAGCAAGTGTTCTTGGAATTATTTCAAAGGAATCTGCAAAAGCCAGTACTGCTAGTTGTTCTCTTCCTGACATTTTATTTGCGAATTGTCTTAGTGCCTTGCTCACCTCTATTTCTGGAGCTCCTCCGCCAGCCACTACCTTGCCTATTTTCAAGGAAGCAGCCACATCTCCAAGAGCATCTTTTAAAGCTCTTTCAACTTCATCCACTACATGGGTTGTTCCGCCCTTTACTAAAATTGTGACGGCCTTTGCATTTTTGCACTCTCTCACAAAAGTCATTGCCTCATCCCCAATCTTAATTTCCTCTACTAAGCCAGCTTTTCCTAAATCATTTAGAGTGAGATCATTCAAGTTACTAATCACGATTCCACCTGTAGCTTTTGCCAGATTATCCATGTCACTTTTCTTGACTCTTCTGGCTGCATAGATTCCGGCTTTAGCCAGATAATGCTGGACAACATCATCAATTCCTTTTTGTGTTATTACAACATTGGCTCCGGATTTTATTACCTTGTCTGCCATGTTGCGGAGCATCCTTTCCTCTTGGTCAATGAATGCTTGCAGTTTCATAGGGTCATTTATTTCTATTTTTGCATCAATCTCTGTGTCTTTAATTTCTAGAGCAACATCAATCAAAGCTATTCTTGCATTTTTAACGCTTCTCGGCATTCCGCTGTGGATTCTTTCTTTGTCAAGCACAATACCCTGTATTAATTCTGTATCTTCAACACCGCCACCCACTTTCTTTTCCAGCTTAATCGTGTCCATCTCGATTATAAGTTTTCCATTCTCGTTGCTAAGAACTTGTTTTACTGCACTAACTGCCAAATCAGCAAGTTTCTCTTTGTTGGATTCAGCTCCCTTTCCTGTTATGGCGGTTATTGCAATTTTTTTTAATAAGTCGGTATCCTTCTCAGAAATATTTTCAGCTATTTTGTTTAAGACTTCTTGTGCTTTTCTTTCAGCTATTCTATAGCCTTTAGCAATAACAGTAGGATGAATCTCCTGGTCTAGGAGTCTTTCGGCATTTTTTAAGAGTTCTCCAGCAAGAACAACAGCCGTAGTAGTTCCATCACCAACTTCATTCTCTTGCGTTTATCATTTGTAACAACTATATCTCCTAGAGAGTCAACAAGCATCTTGTCCATGCCTTTTGGGCCCAGAGTAGTGCGAACAGTTTCAGCAACCAATTTAGCTGCCATTATGTTATTCCTTTGGGCATCTCTGCCTATGGTTCTTTGTACGTTGTCTGCTAGTATAAATATTGGTTGATTTGATCCTTGTTGAGCCATTTTGTTTCCCCCCAACCTCTTTAGAAATTAATTATTAGCGATCTTTTTTAACTCTAGAAGTTATTTATAAACTTTACTGTTGTCTATTGTAACATTAACGGGTGCTAAATATTTAAAATGCAAATTAGAATGGACTTTGTGGTTCATTTATTTGATATTATCTTTATTTTCTTTATCTTTATAATCTTTTATAACAACAAGTTCTTTACTTTTTTCTGAAACCACTATTGGTTTGTAAACTTTTGCGATGCGGGTTTCTTTTTTATATATTTTTATTTTCTTATTTTTACCACCGTACTTGAATTTATATTTTAGCTTGGCGTATATTATTAAGAGCGCTGTTAATACAATCAGCTGAAATACTATTGTAGTAAGTCTTTGATTTGATGGCAGTAAATAATTTGGCAATCGAAGACTAAATCCCCTTTCTACATAAAACATGCGGGTTGAACTCGCACTTGTTCCTTTATAAGTTACTTTTATATAAAGAATGTATGTGCCAGGATCGAAGTTTCTTGAAATAAAGAATTTCTTTGTAAATGTAAGTCTGTCCCTTAATCCTCTTGTTTCGTGCTCATAAAGCATTAAATTGCCATTTAAATCCCTAATTTCATAATCTAGGTTTACGTCAACAAATCCAAATAACTTTCGTATATTAAATACGGATATTTCTGCAACCAAATTACTGCCCGGTACAACATATAAATCTTTGTCTTTTATATTTATAAGCGAATCGAATAAAGGATTTTCAGATTCAACTTCTATGATCACATAAATTATTTTCGATACGCCATTGCTACTAACTAATATTGCATTGCTATAAAGATCCGGCTTTATGTCTGCAGAAGCGGAGAAAATTATTTGAATTAATTTTTCTTCTTTAGGCAATAAAGTAAAGATATGTTTAGTGGCACCATCTAAAAATGTAATAAATTCCTTTAAGTTTGTGAGGTCCACGCTAACATTAATAGCTTGATCTTGATTGTTAATTATTTTTATAAATTCTTTCTTAATTTGATTTGGTATAAGAGACACGTTAATTATATACCTGTCCAAGCTAAATGTGTCAGATATGCTTATATTCTGAGTAATTCTAGTGCCTCCGCCTCCTCCCCCACCCACACCTCCTCCTGCTTCGATAGACACCACAAAAGATTTTGTTTCTGTAGAATTTTCTTTCCCTAAGCTATCATTGACAAATGTTCTTAAAACATAATCTCCATCAGAACTTACAACTGCATAAATACTGTCATTTGTATTACAATTTGCTATTAACGTTTGTCCAACCTCTTGTGATGCTCCCTTTGTAATGTTATAGTAGCAAGAGTCAATAGTGTTTATTGATTTAACAGATATGTTAACTCTGAAATTTAATGTCGATACTCCAGATGGCGGCAAATCTATTGTCACATTTGGATTTGGAGCAGTACTGCTTAACGCCCTAAAACTATCTGGCCCGGTCTCATTCCAGTTGCTAGAAGAGTCATTTACGACGAATTTCCAGCTTACATTAGTACTAGGAGCAGCAGTAATAAATGTTATATTACTGCTTGTGTTTCCAGTTGCACTTCCAAATTTGTATGAACTACTATTTATATAGCCAGAACCTTGGTCTATGCTGAATATAAAGGAATCCATTGCTACATTATCAGTCCAATTACTTGAGAAGTTCACAAACATATTCTGTAATACACTACTTTGATTCTTCAAAACGCTGCCCATTACATAGGTTGGTGTTGTGTTATCAACAACTATAAATGAATTTAATCCAGTAGTGTTTGAATTTCCACTTGTATCATTGAAGTAGAAGAACCATGTTACATTTACACTTTGAGCTGCCCTTATTTCAGTAATGTTGCTAATGTTGTAAGCTGCTCCTAATAAACCTGTGTAAGATGAATTAATAAAGCCGCTGCCTAAATTGATACTGAATAAATAGCCAGCAAGATTTACATTGTCTGTTAGGTTGGCAGTGAAATTTACTAGAGTATTTTGCAGCACTACCGTCATATTCTTCTGGGCATCGTTAAATAATGGTTTTGTGTTGTCTGCAACTATAAATGACCTTACCTCTGTCTTATTTGAATTTCCGAAGGTGTCATTGAAGTAAAAAAAGTATGAAACGTTATTGCCTTCCTGTGATTTTATCTGGGTAACATTGCTTACATTATGGAAAGTTGCGCTTAGTGGTATAAAGCTTGAATTAACAAAATTTCCAGTAAGGTTTACAGAAAAGATAAATCCTTGAAGTTTATAATTATCTGTCAGGTTGGCGGTAAAGTTTGCATATTGATTATTGTAGATTGTTGTTTGATTTATTTGGAAATCTGAAGACAGCGGTTTTATATTATCGCTAAGATTAAACGAATTAGGGCTAGTTTCATTCCAATTGTTAGAAGAGTCATTAACAATAAGTTTCCATGAGATGTTATTGCTTATTAATGAACTAGAGAAAAACGAAATATTAGAACTTATATTGCCTGTTATAGAACCAAACCTATATGAGGATGAGTTTCTATAGCCACTTCCATCTCCTGTATCTAGACTAAAAATAAACGAGCCTAATGCTACATCATCAGTCCAATTGGCAGAGAAGTTTACAAAATAATCTTGGTAAACATTAGTTTCATTTTTTAATACAGATCCTATTATAAAGACAGGAGTTGTGTTGTCTGCTATGATGAATGATCTCATTAATGTTACATTTTGGTTATCGAATGTATCGTTATAAACAAAGAACCAGGTGACATTAGTTCCTACAGAAGATGTTATTCTTGTTTCATTACTCACTACATAAAAAGTATTTGAAATATAAGCAAAGCTGTTATTCATAAACCCGCTTCCTAGGTTTATACTAAAAACAAAGCCCTTTAGTTTATAATTATCTGTTAGATTAGCACTGAAATTAACAATCTCATTTTGTCTTACTGAAGTTATATTTTGCATAGTTGCTGTAAAGTTAGGAAGCAAAGAATCTGTTAAGTTAAATGAATCTGGTTTGGTTTCATTATAATTAGCGCTAGTATCATTAGCTATAAACTTCCAGCTTATATTGTTGCCTATAAAATTAGTTCCGAAGAGCGTGACATTAGAAGATATATTATTTGCTGAAAACTTAATAAAAGTGGAATTTTTAAAACCACCCCCATCTCCTGTGTCTAGACTAAAAATAAACGAGTCTAATGCTACATCATCAGTCCAATTGGCAGAGAAGTTTACATACATATTTTGATTTATTGTGGTCTGGTTCTTTATTTGGCTAGTTCCAGAAATCAAAACTGGCGGTACAGAATCATTTACTATAAAGCTTTTCATGTCTGTTATGTTATTATTTCCACTACTATCATTGAAGAACCAGAACCAGGTGACATTAGTTCCTACAGAAGATGTTATTCTTGTTTCATTACTTAAATTAGCATACTTTCCTGTTAATATGTAAATGCTAGAATTCTTGAAAATACCGTCTTGATTTATGCTGAATACAGCATTACTTAAGGCTACGTTATCACTTAATATTATCGAAAAGTTAATTAAATCATTCTGGAATATCGTGCTCTGATTTTTTAAGGTTAAGTTCCATAAAGGTGTTGTGTCATCAATCACTGTAAATGATTGCCACTGGGTGTAATTTGAATTTCCAAATGTGTCATTAAACCAAAAAAACCAAGTGACATTATTGCCTTGTGAGGCTATAATTCTTGTAACATTGCTTACATTATGGAAAGTTGCACTTAGTGGTATAAAGCTTGAATTTACGAAATTTCCAGTAAGGTTGATTGAGAACACAAATCTATCTAATCTAAAGTTGTCTGTTATTATAGTTGAGAAGTTTATTAAAATATTCTCGTAAACTGCGCTTTCGTTTTTGAAGGTGTTATTATAAAGAGGGGTTGTGTTATCCTCCACAAGAAAACTTTGCCACTGGGTGTAGTTGTTGTTTCCAGATGTGTCATTAAACCAAAAGAAATAGGTTACATTTATTCCTTGCAATGCATTAATTCTTGTGATGTTGCTTATATTATTGAATGAATCTGTTAGGCTTACAAAGCTTGAATTTACGAAATTATTTGTTAAATTTATACTGAAAATAAAACCTTGTAACCTTATATTATCACTAACTAAGGCAGAGAAGTTTATTAAATCATTACTAAAAACTTTAGTTTGGTTTTTGGCTGTTAAGTTATAAAGGGGAGTTGTGTTATCAACAACTATAAATGACTTCATGTCTGTTATGTTATTATTTCCACTACTATCATTGAAGAACCAGAACCAGGTGACATTATTGCCTTGCAATGCATTAATTCTTGTAACATTAGAAATATTTGTAAATGTCCCAATCAAAGAATATGGGCTTGAATTTACGAAATTTCCAGTCAGGTTTATGCTTAAAATGGCATTTCCCAATTCAGTTTCATCTGTAAATATGACTGAAAAATTAATTAAAGTGTTTTGATAAACAACGGTTTCATTTTTTGCTGTTAGATTCCACAGCGGCTTAGTTGCATCTCCGGTTGATACTAAAAATGATTCTGTGCCGCTATAATTCCAGTTGCTAGAAGAGTCATTTACCCAGAATCTCCACGACACATTAGTTTCAATAGCAACCGTAATAAATGTTATATTACTGCTTGTGTTTCCAGTTGCACTTCCGAATTTGTATGAACTGCTATTCCTGAATAAGTTAGTATGATTTATTTCAAAGATAAATGAGTCTAATGCTACATTATCAGTCCAATTACTTGAGAAG
>JACPNH010000033.1 GCA_016185565.1 Candidatus Woesearchaeota archaeon
GGAGTTTTATTCTCCATAGTATTCTTATTTTCGATACTCTTTTGTACTCCAATTATATTGGGTATATTGTGCAATTTACTTTTCAGAGCGTCTTCCACAACATCAAAGTAATCGTAGAATTTAGGAGCGAGTTTCAATATTCTAGTTCGTCCTGATTTTTCTGAAAATATAAAATTTTCTTCCTTCAATTTTTTTATATGGTCATAAGCTGAATTGCCCCTTATCTTAATTATATCACTCTGCAAGATTGGTTGTTTAAATGCTATAATTGCTAGCGTTTCTTGGGTAGGCTTATCAAGCTCTGCATCTGTCAAAAGTTTTTCTGTAATATACAAATACTCCCTCTTTAAGTTTAACCTCCATTTATCATTTTCATTGAAAATCTCTAAAGAAGAGCTTCTGGTTAGATACTCATTTTTTAATGATTCAAGAGCCCCTTTTATTATACCTACACTTCCTATTCCTGTAAGCTGACCTAATTCTTGTAAGCTCAAGCTTCTTCCTGTAGTAAATAATACGGCTTCTACCTTGTTCTTTACATCTTCCATTTTGTATCAAGAAATAACACGCGTTTTTAAATTTTATGGACTTCTAGGTTTATTGTCATTTTTCTTTATTTTTAAACTAAGATATAGCAAGATAATCAAAATTATAACTAATACCAATAGGGCCAAAAATGTAGTAATGCTTAATCTATTAGGTGCTTCATAAATTTGTTTAGTTTGTGCAATTACATTCTCTATAATAATTAAAACAGATGCGATAATAGCTATAAAGAGTTTATTCATAACTTTAATAGTCTTATATAAAATATAAATCTTTCTATTAATTATTAATTAATTGTATACCTTAATATAGCTGCAACTCCCCCTAAATCTCTTAATTGAATACCCTCTCTGGTTTCAGTAGATATTATCTCTACCTTAGCGCCTGTTGCTTCTGCTTTTTCTTCAAGCCTTGTTTCTAATTCATCATCCATAGTTTCGCTTATTAGCAATATCTCTACAGCCCCGTACTCCAATGCCTTTTCAACCTTCTCCATGCCATAGACTGTCCTCCCATGATCCTTGTTCAGCAACTCAAAGAATCTCTGCATCAGCTGCTTCTCTTTAATAACTTCTTCTTTCGCAAGTAAATCTTGGCTCTTCTCAACAAGCTCATGCAATCCAAATTCATCAGTGTATGTTATATCCTTTAATCCAAGAACTTTCTTCTTCAGCTCATTGTTTAAGTAAGCTTCATGAAAGAATGTCTCTTTAGTAGGTCCAGGACCGCCTATTATAATTCCTTTCAGATGCTCCTTCATACCCAAGAACTCCGTGTTTGCAATCTCTGCAATTCTTTTGTAAAACTCGTGTGCCGCCTCCTCTCTAAGTCTTGCAAAACGAGCTTGACTGTTATGAACAATTAAACCATTAGCAATAAAATTCTTGTTTTTTACAGAAATGTCCACCATCTTTGTTTTTTTATTTATTATATCAATTTTACGTATTTTAACACGAATTATATCAGCACCCTTTAAGTTTGTTTTTATCCTATAGTTAATAGGAATAAGTTGTCTTACTAAGCTTTTATTACTTTTATTAATTATTAAATTCTTGAGTTTTTTTGTCTTTTTTATAGATGTAAATCCTATAAATTTTCTAAAATTTATAAGAGACTTTTTATCATTTATTTTTAATTTATAAATTGGTTTTTTGGAATATGGATTATTTCTATTATCAAACTCTATAAATGAAGCAATGATAGAGAATCTCAATAAAGAAAATAATATTTGGCCTATTAAAATTTTATTAATAGAGGCTATACCAACCGAATCTGAAACAACATATCCTTCAGCGTCAAAAAACCCCTTTAAAAATTGTGCTAAAACTTTATTTTTCGATTTAAGCACCTTTAATGGAAATTCTTGAGTTTTTTTGTCCTTAATTTCTGGAAATTCTTCGCTAATAAACCTAAGTAATGGTTGGCTAGTAAATCTAAGTTGGTGATAATTTTTCTCTGTTCTAAACTTATAACTAACATTTATATTAAAAAATTTACTAAATTTATTTTTATAATTTAATACAACTTGCTTGTCTTGTTCTGAAAAAGTTATTCTCCCCCTATCAAAATTACCATCACCCATAAAATAACCCAAAAATTGTGCTAAATTACCATTCAAATTTTCTGGAATTTTAAGATATGAATTTTTATGATAGGAGGGTTTTGTATAATTATTTAAGAATTTTATAAAATTTATTTCAAAAAAATTACATATTTTTAAAAGTTCATCTCTACCAGGATTTAATCTTCCTACTTCATAATAAGATAGAGTAGTTTGGGTTAAATTTATTAATTTTGCTAACTCTCGTTGAAATAGATTGTGTTTTATTCTTTTTTCCTTTAGTAGTTTTCTTCCTTTTTTATTAATTATGAAAGAATTATAATATTGTTGTATATCAAATTTATGTGTTATACTTTTTATTTTTATTTTTTCTGGCATTAATAAATAATCGCTAAGTTTAAGGTTTTTAGCAGGTTTTTCAATAATTCCTTTATCCGTGGATACATAGAATAAATGATCACTAGAGCATTCGGCAACTAATTGAGGAGAGCTTGTAGTAATTCGATATACATAATTTTTTGTTACGAACCATTTATCAATAATTTTAGAATCCTTTATAGAAAGATCTTCTAAAAAAGCACTTTTCACTTTATATGGATTATGACAATTTTCAATTTTTAAAATTTCTCCGTTAGAAGCCTGTATTAGAGTGCCAAAAATATTGCATTGCCCGCCGGATTTGATCTTCCCTGGAACAGAGCTGGTCAAACTAGCAATTTCTGTTATTAAAGTACCTCTTAAAAGCCCTATATTCGCCTCTCTGTTATCCACCACGATAAGTCCATAAGTATCGCTTACATCCATCATCTCTCTTAATAAATCAAGCACAAAAGTCTGGTCACACCTGTAAATCCTAGTCTTTAATGGTATTGGGGGTTCAATGCTCCATACTTTGATATCTTGCTGGCCCTCCTTATCTGAGATGTTTCCAGAAAAAGCAGCCATTCCATTTTCAGGAGTTTTTTTGTAAAGCTTTAAGTGTCTAATCAATCTTTCTAAAGCATCTATAACATTATTTCTAGTAGTTTTATCTTTAATATTTTCGGCAGTTCCTTGTTCTTCCTGAAGATGCTGTATAATCTTTATTATGTCATATCCCGCAGGCACATAAACAGATACAAGTTCTGTATGTCTACCACTGTACTTTGATAATTCATTAACGAATTTTCTTAATACTTTCTTTTGCTTCGCATTCATATTACTACCTTAAACTTTCCAAACTTAATTTCTCTTGTCCTGTGGGTTTCTTTCAAATCCTTTGAAATACCGCTAAATTTATCCTTGACAACAAGAAGGGAAATTTCATCTTTTAAGCTGAATCCTTTTTCTTTTTTTATTTTCCATACTTCGCTGTTTAATTTCATTAATTCTTCTTTGGTAAAGTTTTGTTTATATCTTCTCTCTACTTTTGGGAATTGTTTATTATGTACATTTTCATTCTTGGTTAGATAGTATATTTTGTATGTAATAATGGGAATTACTGGTGCCAGTAATTCCAATATTTTGTCTAAGCAATAATATAAAGTGAATATTGCTGCACCTTGTTGATCTTTTGTAAATTTTTTTTCATGATTGTAAGCTCTATTTTTAATTAATTCTAGATAATGAGATGCAAAAATCTCCCATAAAAAATTCTTAATTTTTATAACAGTATTGTGGAAATCATATTTTTCATATCTTGCTCTTGCTTCTTCAATCAAGGAGTTTAATTCTTGAATAACAAATTCATCTAGTTCCATTAATTTAGTAAGTTTTTTTGGTCTTTCAAAAGTGGAAATAAACCTTGCTACATTCCATATCTTATTTAATGTTTTAGAAGCCCCTTCTATTCTTTCAAAACTGCATCTAAAATCATTTTTATCTAAGTTGCCTTCAACAGCCGCCCATAATCTAAATGGTTCTGCACCAAACTTACTAAGTACATCTTTTGGATCTATACCAGTACCCTCACTCTTGGACATTTTTTTGCCATGTTCATCAACTATATGATAATTAATCCAAACATCCTTAAATGCACTTTTCTCAATCAACAAATAACACTTGAGCAATGTATAATAAAGCCAAGTCCTAATAATTTCTTTCCCTTGTGGTCTTAAACTACATGGATAATTTTTGTTAAAAAAATCGATCTCTCTATTATACTTTAAAATATACAATGGGCTAATGCTAGAATCAAACCATGTATCAAAAACTCTTTCTTCACCTTTAAATTCTGTACAACCGCATTTACATTTTCTTATAGGAGGTTTATCTTTCCATGGTTGATAATATCTACCTTTTGGAGGCACTATTGTTTCGTTACACTTCTTACAATACCATAATGGTATTTCGGTGGCATAATATCTCCTCCTAGATATTGGCCAGTCTATACTTACTGAGTTAATCCAATCGATCAAAATTTGTCTTGATTCATCAGAATAAAAATTAAGTTTTCTTGCTATCTTTAAAATATCTTCTTTAAATTCTACTTGTTTCAAATAAAATTCTTTCATAGAAATAAATTCTACTTGATCTTTGCTTCTCTCGCAAATAGGAACACTATGTATTATTTTTTCCCGCTTTTGTATACACCTCCTCCCAGTTAGAATCTCGATAACCTTCTTTCTTGCATCACTTGTTGTAAGACCTCTCAAAAACCCTGCATTATCATTCATCTTTCCATTAATGTCAACAGCCATTTTTGGTTCTATTTTCATTTCTCTCAAAAATCTAATAGCATCTTGATCACCAGCGCTTCTGCTCATAAAAACTAATCCAGAACCAAAATTAGGATCTGCTATATTATGTGCTATAATTGGAACTTCTATATTGAAAATCGGCACTATTGCTTTTTTACCTTCAAGATGCTTATAGCGTTCATCTTTAGGATTAAAGACTACAAGTGCTGCAGTACAAAGTAATTCAGGCCTTGTAGTTGCTATCGCAATGTCTTGATAGCCGCCTTTAACTTGAAATTTAACAAAATTCAGAAAGGTCTCAACTTCTACCCTCTCTACTTCAGAATCAGCTATGGTAGTTCTACATCCAGGACAATAGTTATTTATCCTTTCATCCTCGTATATAAGCCCCTTATTCCACAAATCAATAAATGTTTCTTGTGTAAGTTTTCTATAATCTTCGCTATCTGTTAAATAAATATCTCCTATTTCATTCCCAGTATCCCAGGAGTTAAAGCTAATTCCCAATCTTAAAAAAGAATCTATAGTTTCGAAACTAGATTCTCCTAAAATTTTATTACAAAGCTCTATAAAATCTTTCCTCTTTAGGTTATTTGCCTTTACATTAAATTTTTTCTCCGCTGACAATTCAATAGGCAAGCCATTTCTGTCAAGGCCAAGTGGAAATAGAACATTATAATTCATCATTCTTCTAAATCTCGCAAACATATCCATCAAAACATAAGTAGTAGCCTGTCCAATGTGTACTGGTGTATTGACGTAGGGCGGGGGTGTGTCTATACTATACACTTTTTTTTTTGACTTTTTATCAAA
>JACPNH010000034.1 GCA_016185565.1 Candidatus Woesearchaeota archaeon
ATTTTACATGATCCTTTGCAGAGTGGGGGGCTTGGAACACCAGCATACGAAAGAATAATTCCTGGAATGATTCACCGCGCAAATGGTGGGGTATTATTTATTGATGAAATTGCAACCTTGAGGCCACACTCGCAACAGGAGCTTTTGTCAGCTATGCAGGAAAAGAAGTACCCAATCACAGGTCAGTCAGAAAGGTCTTCAGGATCCATGGTCCGCACAGAGGCCGTTCCATGCGACTTTATTTTAATAGCTGCTGGTAATCTAGAAACAGTAAAAAGAGTTCATCCAGCATTAAGATCAAGAATTAGGGGTTATGGCTATGAAGTTTATATGAATGATACAATACCAGACACTCCAGAAAATCGCGATAAAATCGCAATGTTTGTTGCCCAGGAAGTTATAAAAGACAAAAAAATACCACACTTTTCGTATGAGGCAGTTCAAGAAATAATTATCGAGGCAAGAAAAATGTCTAATCGTGCAGGCAGACTTACACTACACCTTCGTGAAGTTGGAGGACTAATAAGAGCTGCAGGAGATCTTGCCTTAGAACAAAATGCACAGTTTGTTGCAGTTGAACATGTAAAGCAGGCAAAGAGTATTGCAAGAACTTTAGAAAAGCAATTGGCAGACCGTTATATAGAAGCCAAAAAAGAATATGAAGTGATAATGACTTCGGGTGAAAGAGTTGGTCGAGTTAATGGTCTTGCAGTAATAGGCAGCAGCTCCTCATTTTCAGGAATTGTATTACCTATTGAATCAGAAGTAACCCTTGGCGGTAAAAAGGCAGAATTCATTGCTACAGGCAAGCTTGGAGAAATTGCAAAAGAAGCCATAAAGAATGTTTCCGCTATAATCCTAAAGTATTTTGGCGAGGATATAAAGGAAAAATACGATATCTATATCCAGTTTCTTCAAACGCAGGAAGGCGTAGAAGGAGATTCGGCATCAATAGCAGTTGCAACTGCAATAATCTCAGCATTAAAGAATGTCCCAGTAAGACAAGATACAGCGCTTACAGGCTCTCTGTCAGTGAGAGGCGAGGTACTTGCAATAGGCGGTGTAACATCAAAAATAGAGGCTGCAATTGATGCAGGTATTAAAAGAGTTATTATCCCTAAGACAAATGAAAAGGATGTAAAACTTTCAGATATCACTAACTCTAAAATTACCATAATACCAGTAACTAATATAAAAGAAGTATTAAAAGAAGCTCTTGTTTGGAAGGGCAAACAACAAATATTAAACAAAATAATCATGCAAAAATGAACTTTTTCAAACAACATATAACAAATCTTTTAATAAAAATAATAAAAAACACCAATTTGCAAAAAAACGATATAATTAAACTTCTCGAGGTTCCGCCAGATAAAGACTTAGGAGATTTCTCATTTCCTTGTTTTGAACTTGCAAAAAGATATAAGAAATCTCCAACACAAATCTCAGAAGAACTAAAAAATAAAATACCAAAATCAAAATTAATAAAAAAAATAGAAATAAAAAATGGATATATAAATTTTTTTATAGAAGAAAAAGAATTAATATCTTACACTCTAAATAATATACAAAAAAACAAACAAAAATACGGTTCCAGCAACACAGGTAAAAAAAGACTAGTGATGATAGAATATTCTTCTCCAAATACAAACAAACCACTTCACCTAGGCCACGTAAGAAATAATGTACTTGGAATGAGCCTTTCAAACTTGTATGAATTTTCTGGATACAGGATAATAAAAACAAGTCTGGTAAATGATCGAGGCATTCATATCTGTAAGAGCATGTTGGCTTACATGAAATATGGCAAAAATAAAATACCAGACAAAAAACCAGACCATTTTGTAGGAGATTTTTATGCTTTATTCACATTAATGTCGAAGGAAAATCCAGGCCTAGAGTTAGAAGCACAAGAATTGTTAAAAAAATGGGAGTCAAAAGACAAGAAAACCCTCGCTCTTTGGAAAAAAATGAACTCTTGGGTATACAAAGGCTTTGAAGAAACATACAAAATTATTGGCAGCAGATTTGACAAAACTTATTATGAAAGCAAAATTTATGAAAAGGCAAAAGAAATCGTATCAAACGGACTAAAAAAAGGAATCTTCAAAAAAGAAAATGATACAATCACAGCAAATCTTTCAAGATTTAATTTACCAAATAAAATTTTAATGCGCTCCGACAAGACTTCGCTGTACATAACACAAGACATTTACCTAGCTATATTGAAATTCAAGCAGTATAAACTCTTTAAATCAATCTATGTAGTCGCAAATGAACAGAATCTTCATTTCAAGCAGCTATTCACTATACTAAATATGCTTGGCTATAAATGGTATAATGATTGTTACCATCTAAGTTACGGCTATGTGTTGTTGCCTTCTGGAAAAATGAAAAGCAGAGAAGGCACTGTGATAGATGCAGACAATCTTATTGCAGAAATGAAATCTATGGCAAAAAACGAGCTTCTTAAAAGGTACAAACTATCTGCAAAAGAGCTAGAAAGAAGATCAGTATTAATAGCACTCGCAGCAATAAAATTTTTCTTCCTAAAATATGAAACATTCAAGGACATTGTTTTTAACCCAGAGGAGTCAATATCATTTGAAGGAGAAACAGGCCCATACATTCAATACACCTATGCAAGAGCAAACTCAATACTAAAAAAAAGCAAAAATAAAACTCAAAAATATAAGCCAGAACTTCTTAACAAAAAAGAAGAAATTGATATTATAGACACCCTTTCCAAATTTCCAGACACAGTTGAAGAAGCTGTATTAAACTATAAGCCTTCTTTAATAGCGCACTATCTTATAAATCTTTGTCAGCAATTCAACGAATTCTATCAGAAACACCCTGTCTTAAAAGCTGAAAAACAGCTTAGAAATGCACGTTTATTATTGGTAATAGCAACAAAGCAAACAATACTAAATGCATCTGAACTATTAAATATAGATTTATTAGAAAAAATGTAGTAATTTACTGGGCACAAGTAACTTTCCAATCATTATCAGAATAACCCTCACTTACACTATAACTACCAGACACGCCACAAGCACCCCCACCACTTCTAGGGATAAGATCTGCACAATCCAAAGTAGTCGCGCTTATATCTTTAAAAATTACTGGGCCACTACATAAAGACCCTTGAAAGTAATATCTTTCATAATTTTTTGTTATTGAAACACATTTATTCCAACCTTTACCCCGACAAAAATATTTTCCATTGGTATAATGCCTTGAATCAGTAAAATTAGTTTTTATTACGTTAAATTCATCTCTTACTATACCTGTACATGGTTGAGAAGAAGGAGTAAGGTATATATTGACACTTCTTTGATAAACATTGTCAGAATAAAATGTGCTTTGCAACTGAACATCTAAACAATTAACGGTTTTTCTATTAGTCCCAGAAACAGTTCCAAGTATACCATCTACACTAAAAGCTATAGTGCTTGGTGAAGTTCCAGAAGCTACATTTAAAAGTGTAAAATTATGCCCGCCAACTATTACACTTTGTCCGACTGTTAAAAAGTATAAATCACTCGGACCACCAACCACTTCTGTGCCAATAATTCTAGGTGATCCATATACTTTTAATGAATATACTTTTAATGATTGACCTAGAAAAATACCAATAATAATCCCGGCAACTATACCAATTGCTAAAATAAGCCAAAGATTCTTGCCACCACTTTTTGCCACAATTCAGTTAAAGAAATTTGATATATATATATATTGCTATTGCCACAATTCAGTTAAAGAAATTTGATATATATATATATTGCTAATGAAAAATAATCATTTTATAATATATATTTTAATTTTTTGATCAGCTAAACTTTTTATTTATAGACTATAACTTAATTTTTATAAATAGGAATGAAATCTCATGCAAAAATCACCATCAAATACGAAACATTTAAATAAGCATATTTTAGAGTAATGAAAATGCCAATAATAGGATTTAATTTTGATAAAATACAGGTCGAAAGAAGCAAAAAAGTAGAAGAAAAAGTAGAGATAAAAAATAATCTTGGTATAAAAGATGTCGAAATAGAAAAATTATCTATTAATAATTTAAACGAAGTGCTTAAATTCATATTCGAATTTTCTCTTGTATATGAACCTAATGTAGGCAATATAACTATAAACGGCCATATACTTTATACTGATGATATAAAAATTATTAAAGACATTCAAAAAGAATGGAAGAAAAATAAAAAAATAGAAACTAAGTTATTAGAGTTATTGTTGAATAACGTGCTGTACAGATGCCATGTAAAATCATTGACTCTAGCACAAGAAGTTAATTTACCTATGCATTTGAATTTACCAACAATTCATGCTACCCCTCAAGAAAAAACTTATATTGGTTAAATTTCTAAAGCTATTTTTTCGCCAATTAATTCAAAAATGTTGTTTTCTAATTCATTTTTTATGTCTAAAACACGAATATTATTAATTTTAGTGTCAAATTTCTCCAGGGCTTTTTTTATATTTTCTAATTTATAGTTGCTATATATTATTTTATGCTCATAATCCATAAATTTATTCAAAAATTGATTGTTTATAAGCTCTTTTCTAATTTCTTTTAACTTGTTTATCTTCGCATAGTAATCGTCCTTCATTGCAATCAACCCTTTTTTATCTATTAAGTCCAAGTTCTCAAGAAATTTCTCATTTTTCTCTCCGAAATCTATTTTTCTACTTTTTATAGCATCTTTAAGTTCATTTAAAACAGAAAGTATTTCCAAATTATCGTCGTCAAACAAAGTTAAAGGGTTGTTAATGTAATTTTCAAGTAATTTTGATTTATTATCGTGATGTAATTTTCTCAAACCTCTTTCGATAACAGAAAACATAGCAATAACGTTATTATTTATTTTATTAATATCAGATTCTAAATCTCTTTTTATTGATTCTAAATCATCATAATGTTTGTAATCCTCAGAATGGTTTAAGATTTCAATTTCTTTTTTAATAGTTAGGATTTCGTTATTTACATCATTATACTTTATTTCTAAAGAGCTTCTTTCATTACTTAGTTTTTCTTTCAATTTTACATTAAATTTTAAAGCCGCTACACACCCAAAAATATTTATTATCGAGAGATACTCCTCATTATTTAGGCCTCGTTTTAAATATACTAGGTTTTCTTCTAATTCTTTTAGATCCCGTGCAATAAGGCCCGCTTCCTTCCTAAAAAAACTCTGCAGAATATAGAAATTTTTCCAGCTATCCTTATTTAATTTGTTTAGCTCAACATCCATAAAATTACAGTATTTAACTGCATCATTGCCATTGGAAGATTTGTATTGTTCTATTTTGCTTATAAAAAGATTTAATTGTTTGGAATATGCGTTAATATTACTCTCCACTCTATTTTTAATTAAAGGATCTGTATCAGACTCAAAATTAATATTTTCTAAAAATGCCAAATTTTTTTTAAGATTTTGAATATTTTCATCTATACTATCAAAATATTTTTTTAAATTATTATAAACATTAATTCTTAAATTCAACCAATTATCCAACTCCTCAACATTTAGAGTGATAACATTATCTTTACTTTTATTATTTTGCTTAAAAATTTTATTGAAAAATTTCATTTTAAATTCTTTATCTTTCCAAATTTATATACCTTATCTTCTGCAATATAAACCTCAAAATCAAATAAATTTTGGGCTAGATAAGGACTTAATGTTTCTCCTTTCATAATGTCTGACCCTTCACTCAACATATTAAAGCTAGGCATGACTATTAGTATCTTGTCATCATAGTATCCTTTTAAAAAGCATTTGTATTTTTCAATTTTAGCACCTTCTTTCAAAGAAATGGCCGGATGTTCATGCCCAATTATCAAAATTTTTGAATTCAACGAATCTAATACTATCCTGTGACCATGTAAAATACAAATATGTTCCATCTTGTAGTAATCTACTAAAGAAATATTCCTTTTATTTGTTATCGGCTCTAAAATAACATCATGATTCCCCTTAATTATTATAATTTCCTTGCAATTCTCAGCTATGAAATCTATTATTTGTATAGTTTCTTTCCATTCCTGTTTATTTATGAATCCGAATTCATGTTTTAAGTCCCCATTTATTATTAACTTGTCAGGTTTTATTTTGTTAAATATGCTGCTTAATCTTTTCTTTATCAACTCAAACTGCAACTTTGGTATAAAAAATCCCTCTTTTGTTAAACTCTCTTCTAAACCAATCTGTAAATCAGAAATTACTAGGGCTTTGTAATCTTTTATATACAATCCAAGATCGATAATCTCTAAGCCCTCATAAATTTTCATATGTTCATAAAAAGAATAAAGAATATAAAGGTTTATTTTCGTGTTTTAGAAATCTGTTGTATCAGCTTCTTTCAAGAATTTGTTAATTAAGCCTTCGTTTTCAACCAAGCTTCCTGTTCTACCGCAAGCAGGGCACATTGTTGTAGTTACACTCTTCTTTGCCCCCCTAGGCCTGAATTTATACCCACACCCTTTACATAAGTAACTTGTCATATTATAAAAAAGCTATAACTTCTTTAAATACCTTTGCTTTGCTAGGTATTAATTTTTGCCATTACTTTCTGATGCATTCTTCTTAAGAACTCTATTTTATCTTCAATTTTAAGCACATCGCTATAGCCTTGTAGTACAATATTAAAGGCAAAAGGACTGGGCAAATTAGTATTTACTTCTTTAACCATGATCTCCCCATTTTCTATAGCTTTAATTATTATTGTAGCGTTTCCAATGTCCATTAAATCTTCTAGCACCTCTCTCCTTGCTTCTTGTAAAATAGAAAAATTTTCATTTAATTGCCTTACAGCATTCAACAATATGGTACTAGCAACTTGTTGCCTTCCTACCCCTTTAGTTCTTCCCTTATAGGTTCTTAAAATCATAAAAGCTCTTGTTGCGCAATGTCTAAATCTTCTTTTTAATATCTCAGTTTTGTCAATGGCTAATTTAGCTAATTCTCTTAATTCATTACTTTTTATCATCTTGAATGCCCTCAACACCTGTACATCTTTATTTCCTCTTATATAGAATCCATTATCATTAATGCTAAATTCCACATCCCTATGCTGAAGTCTTGAAACAGCATAAGCTATTACTCTACTTAATACATCATTCACTCTCCTTCCAAACAAAGAATGAAATATAAAATAAGTTCCTCTTTCAGGATCCTTATACACTTCAATAAGCAGCTTTTTATCATTAGGTATTTCCTTTAAGTAGCTATATTGCTCCTTGAAATACTCGTAAATTGCATTTGCCCCGTTCTTATCAACATACAAATACTCATCAACAAACCTTAAGATTTCCTCTTTCGTTCTTTTATGCACAAATCTTTCTTCCATCAATCTCCTAAACTTCTGCACCTCTAAAGCCAAGTCAAAGCTTAATGGCAACATCTCAGAAAACCAACTTGGCACAGTAGGTGGCCTATTAACACTTGTCCTGACTTGTGCTGTCTGCCCTCTTGCATATAAAAATTCATAAGTCTGCCCTCCCAATACAAAAACATCGCCCCTTCTCAGTCTTTCTAAGAATCCTTCATCTATGCTTCCAATAGGCTCTTCGCCTATTTTTACTTTAACATAACTCTCTTCAGGTATAGTTCCTACATTTGTCATAAAAATAACTCTACCCAATTTGCCTCTTCTTCCAATCATCCCATTATCTTCATCGTGCCATATCTTGGCATAAATATTCCTGTATTCAAGGCTTACGTATTTTCCAGCTAAGTAATCAATAATCTCATCAAACTGCTTTCTCTCAAGGTTCCTGTAGCAATAGCTCTTTTTTACTAGTTTAAACAAATCTTCAACATTAATTCTGTCACTAATCGCAATTCCTATTATCTGCTGAGCAAGAACATCAAGGCAATTTTTAGGAATATGAATATTGTCTATTTTTCTTTCTATCGCATTCTTCAACAAAACAGCATTCTCAACTAAATCATCCCTGTCTAGCACAATAATCCTTCCATTGCTTGTTTCATGCAATCTATGACCACTCCTTCCGATTCTCTGGATCCCACGAGCTATCGACTTAGGGCTTCCCAATAAAATAACCAAATCAATATATCCTATGTCAATGCCCAACTCTAAACTCGTCGAACAAACAATAACTTTCAACTCCCCATTTCTTAATCTATCTTCAATATTATGCCTCAAACTCTTGCTCAAGCTTCCATGATGAGCCCCAATATTTTCTGTATATTTTTTAGGGAATTTCTCTTTTAAATGATGCACCACTCTTTCAGTTGCACTTCTTGTATTAGTAAAAATTAAAGTAGTCTTATGTTCTTGTACTAATCTATCTATTAAAGAATACATTGAATGATGCAACTCTCTATGATTAATATTTATCAGATCAGGCACCGGACTTAGTACTTTTAAGTCCATTTTCTTAATAAATTGGACATCTACAATCTTGCAGTTCCGTTCTTTTTCATTTTCATAGCCAACTAAAAATCTAGCTACTTCTTCTAAAGGCGCTATAGTAGCGCTTAATCCAATTCTTGTAAACCCAGGATTCAATTGTTCTAATCTTTCCATGCTCAGGCTTAAATGAACCCCTCTCTTGTTCTCAGCAAGTGCATGAACCTCATCAATTATAACATATTTCACGTTCCTCATCAAATCCCTAAATTTTATAGAAGTCAATGTAATTGAAAGAGATTCAGGAGTTGTAATAAGAATATGTGGAGGTTTTCTAAGCATCGCGCTTTTATCATTTGTTGAAGTATCTCCAGTCCTCAAACCTATTCTAATAGCTATGTCTTTGCTATACTTCTTTGCAATCTCCTTTATTTCATTCAAGGGTTCCTGAAGATTTTTTTCAATATCCCTAGACAATGCCTTTAAAGGACTTATATAAACACAATATACTCTATCTTCAAGTATATTATGCTCGCTTAATGTTAACAATTCATTTAAAATGCTCAAGAAAGCAGTTAAAGTCTTTGTTCCGCCAGTAGGCGCACTTATCAGGATATTCTGCTTATTATGAATTTCCATCACACCATAAAGCTGTGGTATTGAAAACTCCTTAAAAGTGTTGAAAAACCATTCCTTTAGAATAGGATTCAAAACAGCTTTAATTTCTCTTTCACTATATTGTTTTTCTATTAGGCTTATCATATTAGGTTTTGGCTATCTTTGTTTATAAGTTTGTCGCGCGAGCAGTAAGATGATAGGAATTTGTTGGAAAATATATATTGCAGTATATACAGAATAATTTAAATAATTAACCATTTGCTTTTTATTTTATGGCAGACATAAAAGAACTTTTAATCTTATATAATCTAAGAAAATCTAGAATTAAATCAAGACTCGATGACTTTTCTAAAGTGCTGAATGAATCCAATGAAAGAATTTTTGAAGAACTCTGTTTTTGTATTTTAACAGCAAATTCTTCTGCGAAATCAGGAATAAAGGCTGTTAATTTTTTAAAACCTATACTACTCACAGCATCAAAACAAGAGATCCAAGAGGCTTTAAAGACAGCAAATTATCGTTTTCCAAACAAAAGAGCCGAGTATATTATAGAAACCAGACAGTTTCTAAAAGAAACTCTCAATTTTAATCTAAAAAACAAAATTTATTCATTCAACAACTCAGAAGAACTCAGAGATTTTTTTGTAACAAATATAAAAGGCATAGGCTATAAAGAAGCATCACATTTCCTAAGGAATATAGGTCTTAAGGGATATTGTATTTTAGACAAGCACGTAATTAATGCTTTACACGAATTTAACATCATAAATTCTAATAACACTCCTAAAAACAAAAAGCAATATCTTAAAACAGAATCAAAAATGAAAGAATTCGCTAATTCATTAAATATCAATGTAGATGAGCTAGATTTATTGCTATGGAGTAGGAAAACAGGTGAAATTCTTAAGTAAAAACAATAATGTTTTTAAAAACAAACTGTAATAATCTATTTTTATGTTCAATTTTGAAAACTTAAAAAAAGGAATCAACTACGCGTTAATTCTACTATTCATCATCCTAATAGCTCTCTACTTATATATCACCATACCACAAATAGCTTCATCATTTCCAGAATTTTACTCATTAATAAAAGAAAAGTTCTACAATAATCTATCAAAAATAGTCATAGTTTTAGCAATTATATTAGCTACAGGCATCTTCATAAGATTTACACTTTCTAGAATAAAAGCTACATTAGAAAAAAAAGACAGAAAGCAAGATATCTTGCTTTTTAATGTGCCTTATAGAGTATTTATTTGGTTTATTGTTATTTTGATTTCACTTTCTATTATGTTCAAAAATTTTGTAACATTAATAGCATCCATTGGCTTAATAGGCTTTGGAGTTACTTTTGCTTTACAAAAACCGATACTCAACTTTGTAGGATGGCTCACGATTATCACAAAAAGACCTTATTGGATTGGTGATAGGGTTATGATAGGCAATGTAAAGGGTGATGTTTTTGACATGAATATAATGTACACCTCCTTAAGTGAGTTTTCTTATTCAGGCGATGAACCTGCAGGGCGTGCTATCACTATTCCGAATGAATATGTTTTGACACAACCAATAATAAACTACACCAAAGGTTCTCCATTTATTTGGGATGTTATTGAATTAACTATAACATACCAATCAGATTGGAAAGAAGCAGCAAAAATAATGGAAGAAGCCGCATCAGAAATCGTAGGCCAAACAATGGAGGAAAATGCAGAAAAATGGAAACAGCACAAACAGAAATTCACTATATTAGGGAAGGATATTGTAGACAAGCCAATAGTGAGGCTTGAGTTTTCAGAAAATTTCATAAAAGTAAGATGTCATTATATTATAGAATCAAGAAAAAGAGGTGTACTTAGATCTCAAATTGCAGATAAAATCTTAGATAAAATTAAGAAGACAAAGAACATTACAATTGCAGTAAATAAGACTTATATTCCATGATATTCTAAAAAAATTCACTCAGAGTTTTTCTCTCTTTAGATTTTTTAACAGCTTCTTCCCAAGAACATCTTAATTCTTTCATAACCTTTAAAATCTTAAGTTCTTCATCCATTATAAATATAAAGAATTGTTTTGTTTATAAATACTTTTGAATTCTATAATAGAAATTTTTATTTATATTTTCTATTGAGACACAACTCTTTAGTTAATAATTATCTTTGTTAATATCAGTTAAATAAAATTTTAATCTGTTTCTAAACTTTTTCTAAGAAATAGTAATAAACTAAAACACCAAGCAATGCCATTATAGGCTACAAAAGACAAAGTTTATATTTAAATAAGTAGTGCCTAAATAATGTGTACATAAGAATAAAAAATATTAAGTATAAAGATAACTGTTTTAGCTATGCCTACCTAGTAAAATCTAAGAGGAAAAAGCAAAAAATAAAACAAAAGAATCTTAAATACCTAGGTAAAGTATACAAATTAAACAATCTAAGTCTAATTGATTCAAATACACGACCTGAAGACCTAACTTCTACCTTAAACAATGACAAAAAAACAATAATCATAAGGCTGATAGAAAGAGAACTAATTAACCACAGCTTTAAAAAATTAAAACCAAATATCTACAAAAGAGATAATATAAATGCAGATTTAAATAAAATCAAACTCAAAAACAGTAAAAATAAAAACATTGTATTAGAAATTAATGAAGGTTTTTTATGCGAGTATACAATTAACTTACTTTTAAACTTTGAATTTCCTAATCTAGATGAAAAATCATGTGGTATTTATCTTGCAAATGCGTTATTAAGCGCAGGAATAAAATTAGATGAGGTTTTGTTCATAAAATTATTTAATAATTTCTATAAAGAGGTTTTCTCGTCTATAAATTAGTATGAAATAATATTTTTAATTTAAATGTAGGCATGCGCGCACAGTGCGCGCAACCGCGCACATACCAAATATTTATATATTTATATTCATTTTTAAAATAAGAATGGTAGAATTTAATTTTGAAGAAAAAGTAAAAAATTCCTTTATAAAAGCAAAAAAAGATATTTTTAAGCTTGAAAACGAAATTAAGGAAATAAAAAACCTATTAATCAAGCAACAGGAACAAATAGACCTAATTTTATCTAAAATAGACAAAAATTATTATTTTAAGTCAAAT
Source organism: Candidatus Woesearchaeota archaeon (assembly GCA_016185565.1). GTDB lineage: Archaea > Nanobdellota > Nanobdellia > SCGC-AAA011-G17 > JAGVZF01 > JACPNH01. The sequence goes on from JACPNH010000034.1 coordinate 12,134, forward strand.
GAAGACAATATTAATCATATTTCTTTTGACATTTCCACAGGAAATGAAGGGGTGCGAGCGAGCGAGCGAGCGAGCGAGCGAGCAACCGCGCACATAAAACCTAAGGAAAAGGATCAAATTAAGGCTAATTTTGATAGTATTTCTATCATCGATAATTTATTTCGAACACTCACAAAAAGAGAATTTTTACTGTTTCTAACTATTTATCAACTCGAAGATGATATGGGGAATGTTACATATGACGATATATCTAAGCATTTAAAGCTCTCTGAAGGTCGTATAAGGTCGCATATTGTTACATTACTTCGTAAAGGCCTCCCTGTTATTATAAATAAAATAAATAATAGGATTGCGATATTGTCTATTTCTCCCGAATTTAGGGAATTAGGTCTAAAAACACGATTAATTAATCTATACAACAATCAAGATCCATACCAAAAAAAGCTTGTTTAACTCTCACTTTCTTTATTCGTCTTCTTATAAATGCCTATCTTTGTGCTGTTTCCGTCGTTTTTTAAACCCATAATCATCATTTTTTTAATATTTTCATCGACGAAAAATCTCTTTTTACCATTATTCTCTATAAATTCCTTTATTAAATCATCACTTTTACGTTTTATATTTGTTATTTGACCTCTCAATGTCGATTTGTCTTTTCCTAATAGCACTGCTAAATCATCATAACTCATTTTCAAGTCAGTATTCAATAATGTCCATAAAACAGCTCTTTCCATTACAGTTAAATTTCTTAAAATTTCTTTTAATTCAGATGTTCCAATAGGTTTAAATGTTTGAATGGCTGTTTGGACAGGTGTTTGGACAACATCAACACCTGTTTGGACACCAACAGCTGTTTGTTTTAAACGGACAAATGTTTGTCCGTGTTTGGACACGTCGGGTAAACGGACAAATGTTTGTCCTATTTTTATGTCTTCAAGCATTTTTTCTAAAAAATAAACTTTTTTTTCTATGTCTCCTATTTTAGAATGATGATGCGTTCTATGCTTCTCCAAATGCATAACCCATTTGCTAAAATTTTCCATATCTTTTTTAATGTTGGAGAATGAAGCACTTAAATTATTATGAAGAACTTTGAATTTTTTGTCTAATTTATCCTCTTTTTTCCAAAAATCAAACAAACCCATAAACATTATTTACATATACTGATTATTAAACCTTTTCTTTTATTTGTCTGTTTAATAATACTTAAAAATCATTCTAGGAAATATAATTGAGTATTTGGAAATATTTCCTACATATATCTAATTAAAACTTTTAAGCAAAAACTAAAACTTTCGTTAAAAATAAATCACCAGCTTTATAATTGTGATAACAATAACTTTATAAACACTAAATATGTGTCGTTTTATATACAAGGCTAATTCTCGTTAGACTTTGTATAATCTGTATAATATATAATGGAGACAAAGCAAAATGGGATATGGAGATTATGGCTCAGGCGGTTTTAAAAGAACTATGCACAAAGCCATTTGTTCAGACTGTGGACAAGAATGCGAAGTTCCTTTCAAGCCTACAGAAGGAAAGCCTGTTTATTGTAGAGATTGCTACAAAAAACATAGAAAGTTTTAATTCTTAGAAACTACAAAACTATCGCACTATATTTTTCTTTTTTCTTTTTTCTGTTTAATGTAGTAAAAAAGATTTATATACTATCTAACAAAAATTCATCTAATGCCAACTTCACCACTTGATCACAAGAATTTCGCCAGAAAGATAAAAATCATCGTGCTTTTTTTTGTCTCACTAATTATTTTATCAACAATATTCTACACTAATATACGTAACATTAATACATCTGAAGCCATAATTTTGATATTAGAAACTCTAGCTTATGATCCTCCAGAGCACATAAACATCCAAGAAAGAATTTTGCAAGTAATTTTAATGATATTTGGTACTTTTATTATATGGTTCTCATTCTGGAGCATAATGGATTTTATAATCGAAGGACATTTATATCAGAATATCATGAGGTGGATTAAAATGAAAAAGATAAGTTCCCTAAAAGATCATTACATTATCTATGGTGGTGGAAGAGTAGGAGAACATGTAGCAGATTTATTATACGAAAACAAGAAGAAGTTCATAATAATAGAAAGAGACAAGAAACGAGTAGAAGAACTAACTAAAAAAGGATATTTAACAATTTTTAATACAATAGTCGGCAACGACGATACCTTATTAAAAGCAGGCATAAAACGAGCAAAAGCAATAATGAGTGTTCTCGCAAAAGCAGAGGAAAATATACTCGTAATATTAACTGCTAAGGAGCTTAATCCAAGAATCAAGGTTTATTCTAGAACAGATAAAGTTAATTTAGTGAGAAAATTAAAGAAAGCAGGCGCAGATCTAGTGATAGTTCCAGAGTTTGCTGGCGCTGATATAATAGTAAGCGATGTGCTAAAAAAGAAGCTCAAAAAGCACCATTTTGGTGAATAAACATAAGATTAAAACTTTTAAGCATTAATTAAAACATTCATTTATGTATGCGTCAATCAAAAATCAACTAAAAAGTAAAGAAAAGATAACTATTATAGTGCTTATTTTAACCACAATAACATTGTTTTTAGCCTCAAATTCCCTACCACAACACTTATATTTATAACATCGGCTTATCTGAGGTTTTTTAGCATACTTTTATTGGGTTTAACAGTATTACTTGGCATATTGTTTATTACTAAACAAAAGATAAAAAGAAATAAATAAAGCAAAAATATTATTTAGAGAATGAAATCAAACACAAACACAATCACAATAAAAAAGAAAGAGTATAATGAATTGAAAAGAAAAGCCAAGATAAATGAAACTATGTCTAGAATAGCTAAAAGGCTAAATGAAATTAAAAAATATAGCAAAAAACATTTAAAAAAAGCCCAAAAACAGTATTATGCAGTAGAATCAAAAATTCTTGGTGATTTAGCAGAACTTTTAGAGTCTAAAGTTAATCCAGCCTTAAAAAGAAGATCTTCTCACACTTCTAAAAAGGCAAAAAAACTCTAATCAAACTTTTAAATAGAAACCTTTTTATATTAGTTATACAGTATAATTTTTGAACTTAAAATGATAGAAACTAAAGGACAAATAAAGAAATGGGGAAACTCTATAGGCATTAGAATTAAGAAAGATATACTAGAAAATTCAGGAATAGGTTTGAATAGTAATGTTAAGGTAATTTTAATTCCGGAAAAAGCTATAAAAGTAAAAGATATTTTTGGTATATTAAAAATAAAGAAGCCTACACAAGAGATAATGAGAGAAATAGATGAAGAACTCGACATCGGTTTCTGAAAAAAGGTATCTTTTTGATACCTATGCTATTATAGAAATTATAAAAATTAATAAGAACTATGAGAGGTTTAAAGATGAGGTTTTATTGACCAGCATTTTAAATTTTGGAGAGCTTTACTATTATTTTTTAAAAGAAAATAGAGATATACCTAATCTGATTGTTGAAAAAATAAAAAAATTATTATTGACCATAGATTTAGAAGATATAACAGAAGCAATGAAATTCCGCTATATTCATAGAGAAAAGAAATTTTCTTTTGTTGATTCGGTCGGTTATATAATAGCATTAAGAAGAGGTATGATATTTGTAACTGGTGATAAAGAATTTAAGGACATGAAGAATGTCGAGTTTGTTAAATAGAAACCTTTTTATAACTATTGTATAGTGGAAAATATATATTAAAAAGGTTAAAATGACAGAAAAGCCAAAAATATATGATTATCTAACAATTAGACAATCAATAGA
>JACPNH010000036.1 GCA_016185565.1 Candidatus Woesearchaeota archaeon
AGCTGAAGACAATTTATACAAAGGGATACTAATAGGCAGGAATAGAAAAAATTTAAATAATCTAAAGCAAATTGTAAATAAATATTTTAAAGTAAAGGATATAAAAATCCAGTAATAAAGTAATAAAAGTATTTCCCTTCTACAATTTTGTAAGAATACATCAAGGCATAAACAAAACTCCAATTGAACAGGCTGGAGTTAGTTTAGACTTAGGTAAGAATAAGTGGTTAGGATTAATCTATAATGCAACTATTTTTTCTTTTTAAATTCTATTAATGAAAAAACTAAATAAAACAATAATGAAGGACCTAACAAATAAATATATTCAAGAAATATTTCTCCGATTGAGGTGCATCCACAAATGCGGCACCCATTAGTAAAAATTAATGATAGACTACCGTAATCCTTACATCCTTCAAATCCTCCTAAAGCACATTTACATATCTGAGCTTGTGAAAAAAGTAAGAATATGTAAGTAAAAAATAAAATTAATAAGCTAATAATGACTTTATTTTTAGTTGGTTTTAATAATTTCAAAAAACCCATAATTTTAATATACAATCTTTCTTTTTATAGTTTTCTACCAACCGATAACTTGACAGAACCCTGTATTAGCAACATTTATAAATCACTAATTTGGCATAAAAATATCTAATAAAATGGGAAAAAAGTCTCGGGGCTTATTTGCAGGAAACAAACTAAAGAGAAAAAGAATGAAAGATAGATGGCACTCTCGAAAGTTTATTAAAAGGGCCCTTAATCTAGTAAAGAAATCAGATCCCTTGGAAGGAAGTTCCCAGGCAAAGGGCATCGTTCTTGAAAAAAAACAACTGGAAGCCAAACAACCAAATTCGGGGCTTCGTAAATGCGTGGTTGTCCAGCTGTTAAAAAACGGAAGAAAAGTTACTGCCTTTACTCCAAGGAATAATGCTATCAAGTTTATTGACGAGCACGATGAAGTACTAATAGAAGCTATCGGAGGGGCAATGAACCGTTCCAAAGGCGATATTCCTAGTGTCAGATGGCAAGTAATCAAAGTAAATGACCAAAGTTTGGATGCATTAGTTCGTGGAAAAATAGAGAAGGGTAGGCGTTAAGATGATTGTTACATTTAAACTTTTTAACAAATGGCAAACAGACATAATAGAAATAAATGACATTTCTCTAAAACCATACATCAATTTAAAATCAATCCTGGTTCCAAGAACACATGGGCGTTCTGGGCTGAATAGGCTATGGACCGAACCCGCTCCGATTGTTGAGCGCTTGATGAATAAGATGATGGTGCCTGGCCATAAAGGAAGGAAACATAAATTAACTTCAGGTCATAATACAGGCAAATCCACCAAATTGTACAAAACAGTAGAAAAAACCTTATTGCTCATAGAACAAAATACCAAAAAAAATCCTGTTGAAGTTTTAGTGAAGGCAATAGAAAATGCTGCTCCTCGCGAAGAAATCACTACTATAGAATATGGCGGAGCCAGATATCCACAAGCAGTAGACACGTCTCCTTTAAGGAGAATTGATATATCACTACGCTTTATGGTGCAGGGCTCATATCAAAAATCATTCAATTCCAAGGTACCGATAGAAAAGGCCTTGGCAGATGAAATCATCGCAGCCTATAATATGGATCAAAAATCAGCAGCTATATCAAAAAAACTAGAACTAGAAAGACAGGCTGATGCCTCACGTTAACTTCTCCTTTTTCTCCTTTTTCTTTTCAAACGCTTTGCTTGTTGTTTTGTTTTAAAGAGTAGACTAACTAACCAAGTAGCAGTGTACATCACTAGAACTGTAATTATCGTCACTTGAAGTAGACTATTTTCATCAAATTGTGATCTTACAAATCTGTCTCTTAGTGGTATTTTTAATCCAATTTCCTCTTCATTGGCTCCTGAGCTTACTATAAAAGTTCTTGTTTCAGAATTAATTTGATTATTGTTGCTGTCAAAGGCCACAGCATTAATAGTATAATAAATTCCCGGTAGTAGATTATTAAACCTAATATAATAACTTCCTGTTTCTCTATTAAGCATATTAATAATTTCTTGGTTTGATAATTCGGAATTATATATTTTTACTTCATCCAGGATGGCATTTGCTTGCCTTAAATAATCCTTATTTGTTCCAACAAATATATTTTGATTAAAAGCTGGTGTCCCTGTGTAAGTCGTTGAAATTGGAGAATTTCCGTCTACATACAACTTCAAATTTCCATTATTATACGTAAGAACTAAACTATGCCATGTCCCAGAACTTAATGATGTGGGATATGTTAAAGAAAAGCCACCGTTTCTATTCGAATCAGTATACAATATTACTTTTATTGTATTGCTTGAAGCTGGTTTTAAAATTCTTATACCACAGCACCTATTGTTTTGAATTGCTGAATAACTATCAAATATATAGTATTCATTACTTGTAGTCCATGCAATTGGGTTTATCCATAGTAATACTGTACCTTGATAGCGATTTAAATTTGTGCTTGAATATGCTAATCTATCATTAGAGTCTATTACCACCCCACTACCAAATTTTCCAGTAGAATAAGTTAATCCGCTATCAGAAATTGGTAATCTTCCAAGATCGCAGTTGGGATTATTTTCAAAATGGCAGCCTAAGAATGTGGGCAATAAATAATTTACATTATTAAAATTCAAATATATTTTATTCAAAAATGCGCTCGAATCACTCAACTGCATATTAATCACAACACTCTGCATATGAATTACCTCATTATTTTGAGGCGTGGGGTCTATAAATCTCAAAGTTAGGGGTGCACTGCTGCACCTTCCATTTGAGCATGTCGTTCCAAATGAAGCTAGGCAATTATAAGCCCTATTTGAAACTATTGTATCACTAGGATTATTACAATAATATTCTGTTAATATATTTGAGGTACAATAGTCAGTCCCAGAATCACCAGAAATAGCAGTGCCTTGCTGAAATGGATTGTCTCCATTTGGATATTGCGCATTAGAATCAGAATCTGTGCATACACCATAAACAACATTTTGTATTAAAATAAGATATGCAAAAATAGAAATAATCAGAATCCCTTTTTTCATAAAAATAATATAAATTCATACATTTATAAATCTTTATTTTTGCAAGATTTACCCAAAGTATCTGTGGTAAATAATCTTAGCTTTGCCCTCTGAATCTGCCTTTAAAATAACCCTACCATCATTAAATGCAATAAAATCCCTTGTTGTTACAGAATATCTTCCCTTATACAAGAAATTTTTTATTCTGTCAATATCAATCCTTTTTCCTTTAATTTGATATGCATTTCTGCCACATAATTTCACAATACTTGCTCCTTTTTTTCCATTCGAATAATAATAATTTCCTTTGCATGTTAAACAATTTTTATTTTTATTGACCTTGATTTTTTTTAGTTCATTACTCCAAACATCAACAACTATTAGCTCTTTTGTGTTATTTCTATTGAGCAATATCTTGATGGCCTCTGTAACTTGGATGCTGGAAATTAAGCTAGCAACGCTATTCAAAACCCCGATAGTATCGCAGGTCTCTAAATTTTCTGTAGTTTCCTTAAATATGCAGTTGAAACAATACTCATTATTAAAGCTTAACATCATTCCTCTGGTCCCAAGAATTCCAGAATAAATCCATGGTTTTTTGTTTTTAAGGCAGTATTCATTAATCAAAAATCTCGTTTCTAAGTTGTCAGTACAATCCAAGATTAAATCCGCCTTGTCTAAAATATTAATGTTTCTGTAATATAAATCTGCAACATAAGAATCAATATTTATTTCTGAATTTATCTTATTAAGATACTCTTCTGCTGCTAATGCCTTTTCTTTGCCTATATCATTTTCTGAAAATAAATTTTGTCTCTGCAAGTTATCTAATTCTACAACATCCCTGTCTACTAAAACCAAATTTATTCCTGCTCTAGCAAGTAAAGAGGCCGAATTGCTTCCAAGAGCTCCAATACCGATTACCGCTATAGTACTTTTCCTTAATTTTTCATGACCTTTTTTTTCAATTTCCTTCAGTAAAATCTGCTTCTCATACCTCATTCTTCTCATGCTTTGTTTTTAGGACAAGACATTTTAAAAATTTAACTAACAGTCTTTAGTTTATTAAGACTATAAATAAAATAAATGCTCAAAATAAATAGTGGTATTGTTAAAAGCTGCATAGTTGTCAATCCTAAAAATACAATTTTTCCCTCTCTTAAAAACTCTGCAAAAAACCTTATAAAAGAGTATATCACCAAGTAACTCCAGAATATCGTTCCTGGCTTGTAATTTTTCTTCCATAAAAATATCAATATTAAAAATACTGCAAGGTTCCCTATAGCCTCATATATCTGCGTAGGGTGTCTTTTTCCGGTAACACCATCAAAATACACTCCCCATGGCAAACTTGTAAGCTTTCCATACAATTCTTGGTTTATAAAATTTCCAATCCTGCCAAAAGTTGTGCCAAAAGCCAATGGTACAACAAAAATATCTCCAAGGTCATAAAAGTCAATATTCTTTTTTTTGCAAAATATAATTGCTGCTATTACAGCTCCTAAAATCCCACCATATAAAGCAACGCCACCATGCCATATTGCTATTATTTCTCCTGGACTTTTGATATAATAATTAAAATTACCTAGAACATGCCCTATTCTTGCTCCTATAACCGCACTAGGAATTAACCATATAGCAAAATCATATATAATATCTTTGCTTATATTCCTTTTCCTAGCAAGCCTTGTAGCCATTAAAATACCAACAAAGAAAGCCAATGCAAAAATTATTCCATACCACCTTATCTCTAAGCTACCGATTCTAAAAGCAATAGGGTCTATCATAAAAATTTATTTTTTGTATTAATTAATAAATCTATTCTTTAACTATTTTCTAAGCCAGTTTATAATAAAATCGCTTAAACCTTCTTCAACAAACATATTGGTTCCATGTCCTGCATCGTCATACACTTTTAATTCCTTTTTTTCTTTTGCTTGCTGATAAAGTTCTTGCACACTTTCATAGGAATAAGAATCGTCCTTGCTTGTAACAAACAAAACTTCTATTCTTAGGTTAGAAGCATCTGTTTTAATGCCTCGATAATCTAGACCTGGGCTTAGTAGAACAATCTTGTCTACATTCCCTTGCAAGGCATAATTTAAAGCCGTGTTAGCTCCTATTGACTCGCCAATAACAAAAAAACTTCCTTGGTGTTTAGATTTCATAAATGTTATAGCAGCTTCCACATCCTTAACCATGTCGTTAAAATCCTTAGCATTAAAATTATTCCACTTAAGTCCACTTTCTCCATGGCCCCTTAAATCTATTGCTAGCACATTAAAGCCATTCTTCTTTAACTCTGTTGGAAAATTGCCCCAGCTTCTCTTGTCCATGTTTAATCTATGCAACAATATCACATTCTTGTCTGAACCTACATCATAGTAATTTCCAACAATATTAACATTGTCGCTAGTCTTAAAATTGACCTTCATAAAATTACTATTTTCCTGAACTTGATTATTAATCTTTTGATTGTTTTGATTGCATCCTGCTATTAACAACAATAAAATTAAAATCACTAGTAATGAAAATTTCATGATTATTAAATAAAAAATCTTATATTTAAATGTTAAGTTTGTATGTCTTCATTAACAAGCTGTTTCCAACAACAGAAACAGAACTGAATGCCATTGCTGCTGCAGCTATTATTGGATTCAACAAAAATCCATTGAATGGATATAAAATTCCTGCAGCTATTGGTATTGCCGCTATATTGTAAAAAAAAGCCCAAAATAAATTTTGTTTTATCTTCTTTAGTGTATATTTACTCAGGTTTATTGCTCTTATCACATCTCTTAAATCGTTTTTTACTAGTATCACAGAGCCTGTCTCTATAGCAACATCTGTGCCAGCTCCAATAGCTATTCCTAAATCTGCTTGTGCAAGCATTGGAGCATCATTAATCCCATCTCCAGTAGCAGCAACCTTGCCTAATTTCTGTAATTTTTTTACTTCTTCTGCCTTCTCTCCAGGCAAAACCTCTGCTAGTACCTTTTCTATTCCAAGTTGTGATGCAATGAAATTAGCAGTTTCTCTGTTATCACCTGTAATCATCACTGTTTTTATGTTCATCTCATGAAGCTTTTCTATTGCTTCTTTTGCATTTTCTTTTATCCTATCCATTACTGCAATCAATCCTATCACTTCTTTATTTAAGGCTATCATCATCACAGTCTTGCCTTCTTTTTCTAGCTTTAAAATATCATTTTCTATATTAGAAAAAAGAATTCCATTGGCTTTCATAAGCTTCCTATTTCCCAATAAAATTTCATAATTTCTGTACCTTGCCCTAACTCCTTGTCCTGTGATTGAATTAAACGATTTTGGCTCAGAAATCTTTATTTTATTTGTCTTTGCGTAATCAACTATTGCCTGGCTTAAAGGGTGCTCCGAATGTTTTTCAGCTATAGCAGCTAATCTTAAAACCTCTTTCTCTTTAACAGTATAAGAAACTATGTCAGAAACTTCTGGCTTTCCATTTGTTAATGTTCCAGTTTTATCAAAAACCACAACATCAACATTCTTTGCTATTTCTAATGCCTCTCCATTTTTAATAAGAATTCCATTTTCAGCGCCCTTTCCAGTTCCTGTGATTATTGCAGTAGGTGTTGCTAATCCAAGGGCACAAGGACATGCTATAATAAGTACTGCTATAAAAATGCTTAAACTAAACACAAAAGTTGAACCCGTAAACAACCATATTCCAGAAGCCAATATCGCTATTAATATCACAACAGGAACAAAATAGCTACTCATCTTATCTGCCATTCTCTGTATAGGCGCTTTGCTTCCCTGAGCCTCTTCCACGAGTTTAATTATTTGTGCTAAAACAGAATCCCTTCCAACCTTTAATGCCTTAACCTTAAGCACCCCATTTTTGTTCATAGTGGCTCCAAAAACCTTATCATTAATCACTTTTTCAACAGGTATCGGCTCTCCTGTAAGCATAGACTCATCTACGCTAGAATGCCCATACACCACAACACCATCAACAGGAATTTTTTGGCCAGGTTTTACTATCACTACATCGTTTTCTCTTACCTCTTCAATAGGCAATTCAATTTCTTTATTGTTTCTAAGAATAATAGCCGTTTTTGCTTGCAGCCCCATTAATTTTTTAATAGCCTCTGATGTCTTCCCTTTTACAACAGCCTCTAAATATTTTCCAAGAATTATGAAAGCAATTATTAATGAGCTAGTATCAAAATAGGTACCTCCAGTAAACACACCCGGAAATAAAACAACTAAAGTGCTGTATATAAAAGCAGCACTAGTTCCAATTGCAATCAGGCTGTCCATATTAGCAGTTTTATTTTTTAATGCAACCCAAAATCCTTTATAGAACCTCATTCCAACAATAAATTGTACTGGCGCTGCCAATAACAAAAGCAGAATGTTTACATTCGCAAAAGTAATCTTAAACCATTCAGGAAAACTCAATATAAAAATTGGTATTCCTAAAGCATAACTAATTATAGTCTCCCACTTCAGCCTTTTAATCTCTTTCTGTCTTGCCTCTTTTTCTCTATCATAAGATTCTTCTAGTGCTTCGTATCCAACATTTTTAATTGCCTTTTTTATTTCATTAATATTAGTTAATCTCGAATCAAAGGTTATTATTGCTTTTTCGTTTACAGAAAGCTCTTTGCTTATTATTCCTTTAACATTCTTTAATCCCATTTCTACCGTCATCACACAATGGGGATTGTCCATGCCTATTACTTTCAAATTTATCGTAGTTGTACTAGAACTAGATTCTGAATATGCCTTATAGCCTACTTTCTCCACTGCCTTTATCAGCTCTTTTTCATCCACATCACTTTCCACAACAGCTTTTTCATTTCCAAAATTTACATTTGCGCTTTTTACACCTTTAACTTTATTAATAGATTTTTCAATAGTTAATGCGCATGTAGCGCAGTGCATTCCTTGTATTTTTAGTATTTGCTTAGCCATTCTAAAAAATAAAAATATATGTAGGGATCTAGTAAAAGTTTACTTTTTGGTTCTTTGTTTATTTTTCACTTTTTATTTAAATTATTATAAACCCATACATATATTGCCCCTACTATATAAGCTCCTATAAAGGTGTAAATTAATCCTAAGACAAAACCACCAAAACTTGGATTAAACTGGCTTATCATCTGTACCCCATGAAACATTCTTGTTCCAACACTATACATCCCCATCGGAGCTGCCCAGTATAATAGGTAGCATAAAACAAACAATATAGCACCTGTAATTCCAGTTGTTAGTGATATCTTACTTAAATCCAGTTTTCCCATCCGCTCACCTCCTGAGTTTTTCTCTTAACTCATTCTCTCTGCATCTGCATAATTCGCTACAATTGCATCTTAGATGATAATTTACTAAATTCAGCAAAGGTGTTACTATTTTTTTGTTTGCTTCGTAAAGCTTGTTTTTTCCTCTTTTTCTGGCTTTGACGAACCCAGTAACATATAATCTCCTTAGGTTATGGCTTATTGTAGTTTGGTCCAGTTTTAATTCTTTAGTCAGTTCACCGACTGTTTTTGGCGTCTTTTCTAAACTCCCAAGTATCATCAACCTATTTTTATTTCCTAAGGTTTCAAAGAATATATTATATGCTCCTTTTAACATATGCTATAGAAAGCATATATAATTTATAAATCTTTCTATTTTAATATTTATTTAATAATTTAGTAGAAAATCTAGTAGAAACCCTCTTCGATACAAATCCTGCAATCTTTTGGAAGGTTTTTGTTGTATTGCTTATGAATTCTGCATAAGATCTCTGTTTTTCTGATTTTATTACAAATTTGTTGCATCTCTGTTATAATGTTAGAGTTTTTTGTCAGTCTCTCTGCTGCTCTTCCTATATCGCTTCTTAGTTCGCTGTTTAAATCTATTCGGTTTGCCCTTTTGTTGTTTACATACTGAGAAATAGCAGATTCAGTAACTCCAAGAATTTGGGCAACCTTTCTTTGTGGAATATTCTTTGATATTAAATCTTTTGCTATCTCTGCTCTTAAATATGGTATTATGTACCATACTTCAATCTCTTGAGGCATGAAACATTTCATAATCAATGTTAATTATATTAACTATATAAAAGTTTCTAACAATCTTTGCTATTATCTTTTGCAGCTGAATAAATAAAACTTCTCTACCAATCCCTTAAGCCACAAAACAGATTTTCCATATAACATTAAATCCCTATAAACAAAACATTCAACAACAGAACAAATGTTAAATTAAAACTATGAAACTCCAGCAAATGAAACAGGGTCAGTATTTTGTAAATTTATATATTCAAATTTAGAATTTCTTATTCAAGCATTTAGAATTTCTTGTTCTGAACCCTTTATCAGATTCCAATCTAACTTTATAAGTTGTTTTATAGCAGGGTTGTTTGTGTTTAATTTGTATAAGTTTGATTTTCCGACTCTTCTAGTTTTTACTACTATATTGTTCTTTTCTAATTTACTCCAAAAAGTTTGCAAAGTAGAATAGCTTACTCCAGATTTTTTTGCTATTTCTGTTAACGGATAGTCAAATAACTGATATGTTATAAGAAAATCCAAAACTTTTATTACCGGATTATTCCCGAATATTTCTATAAATGTGGTTTCATTTTTCATATTTTATACATATTATGATTACTATATAAATATTTCTATTTATATTTTTATATTTCAAAATTAGAAATATTTAAATATTCAGGTTGTTTATTAAAATGATGCAATTTGATGATAAAGAAAAAATAAAAGCAACTCTATTGTATCATCTACGAAGGAAAAAAGTTATTGGTGGAGTTCATACACATTTTGATACCTTAAAAAGAGGATTTCCATCACACTTAGGCAAGGATGTTGATAAAGTAGCTAAAGAACTGATTAAGCGAGGATTGATAATCACAAAACCTACTTCTTATGGATTACAGGTTTCATTAAATAAAGAAAAATTGAAAGAAATAGAAGAGTTTATATTGAGAGTTTTAGGAATAAATTTGTAATTTCTATAATAATCAGCCTCGGGCGTGTATCTAGAAATACATGTTCATATGACTTACTCTATTATCCTTATACATACCTATAATTTTAAATACTTTATTAATGTTTCTATTATATATGAAAAAATCGGAAGAAAAGGTTAGGGAATTAAAAGGAGCAAATATGGATATAGATTTATTACCTAATATCAAAATTACTTGGCACCAGGATAAATGCCCTTGGAATATAGCAAAAAATACTAATGAACATAAATGTGCAGTAAAAAACGTTTCTATATGTAAGTATTTTAGAGGGATTAAAAAACCTGATGTTGTATTATGTGCATATAGTACAGAATCAAAAGAATGAAACTCCAGCAAATGAAACAGGGCCAGTATTTTATAACCTTGCCTAGCCAGATTGTAAGGGCTAAAGGTTGGAGTAAAGGAGATCAGATTATAGCGATTATAGACAAGAATGGTGATATAACCCTAAAAAAGAAGGAGGAATAAAATTGGAAATTTCGAGACGTAAAAAAACTATATTGATCATACTTATTTTAATTATTATCTTTTTAGTAATTTTTTGGCTATATTGGTATTATTTTGCGCGTTTTCCAGTAAATCCACTTGTTTACTAAATGCAATGAATAATCAATAAAGAAGGGAATATTGTGTTAAAGAGGAAAGAATAAAAATGGCTGTAAAGAAAGGCAGTGGTGCGACATTAAGTTACAAAAACAATAAGTGGGGGTAGACCCAAAAAGCAGATAAATATATCTGAACTGACAGATTTATATAAAAAATGTGGTAGCTATAGAAAAACTGCCATAGCTTATAATCAAGACAAACCACAGAAACAAAGAATAAGCTATGTTATGGTAAAAAAATATTGTAAATGAAGCTCCTTCATATTTCATATATTTTATGCCTTTTAAAAGTTCAAAATTTAAAGTTTATAAGTCATAATAATTTTACTTATTAAAAGTAGTAACAAATCGAAAGGTTTATATACAGCAGTATAAAGACTAGATTAGCTAAAATATGGGTTAAATTTGTATTAAAATGAACCAAATTAAGAGATTAGCATTAACGGGACTTGCAGCTTTAGTAATGGGTCTTGGAGCAGCTAAAGGTCTAGAAGCAAGAACCTTAAGAGTGCCTTCTGAATATCCTACAATACAATTAGCAGTAGATGCATCTGTAGATGGAGATGAAGTTCTTGTAGCTCCTGGAAGATATTCTGAAGATATACGAATAGTAAGTAAAGCGATTACTTTGAAAAGCGAATTAGGATATGAAGTAACAGAACTAAATCCTAT
>JACPNH010000032.1 GCA_016185565.1 Candidatus Woesearchaeota archaeon
GAAGTTCTGAATAAGGGCCACAGAATACTCGAGCCAGAAATTGTAGACTTCCTAATTCCTAACTTAGAACACACTTTAATTTTAGTAGGTCAATCTAAAGGAAAATTTGGTGGTGGAAAAAGAAGTATTTGGAAGCAAACGCAAAAGAAAACCAATGAGGGAAACAAGCCGAAGTTTGCAACTCTAGCAGTAGTTGGAGACAAAAACGGCCACATAGGAATAGGTTATGGAAAGGCAAAAGAAACAGTTCCAGCTAGAGAGAAAGCAATCAGAAACGCCAAACTTAACCTCTTAAAAATAAAAACTGGCTG
The DNA here is from genome assembly GCA_016185565.1 of Candidatus Woesearchaeota archaeon. GTDB lineage: Archaea > Nanobdellota > Nanobdellia > SCGC-AAA011-G17 > JAGVZF01 > JACPNH01. The sequence goes on from JACPNH010000032.1 coordinate 312, forward strand.
TGGCTCTTGGGCTTGTTATTGCAACGACCCGCATTCAATACCATTTAAAGTATCTGGTAGATGCGGCAGTGTAAGAATAACATTAATACCCGCTCCAAAAGGCACAAATTTATGCACCGAGCGTGAGGTACAAAAAATGTTAAGTCTATCTGGGTTGAAAGATGTTTATTCAAAAACAGTGGGACAAACTAGAACTAAAATAAATCTTATTTACGCCTGCTTTGAAGCATTAAAACAACTCAGTAAAACTAAAACTACAGACAATAAAATAGCAATGGAGTCCTTATCTTAAAATGGAACAGAAAAGAATTGCAATTATTAGGATTAAAGGAGAACATAACATAAGAAGAGAAATAAATGATACCATGCAAATGCTTAGGTTGTATAATAAATTCAATTGTTCTATAATAAAAAATTCTCCACCGTATATAGGAATGTTAAATTCTATAAAAGAATATGTAACGTGGGGTGAGCTAAATGAAGAAACATTTAAAGTCTTATTGACCAACCGCGGTAGATTGGCAGGAAATAAAAAACTTGAAGAAACATATTTGAAAGATAAAACTAAACTAAGTTTTAATGACTTCGCTAATGAATTTTTTACATTTAAAAAAGAATTAAAAGACATCCCTGGATTAAAACTTTATTTTAGGCTTAAACCACCTACAAAAGGTTTTGAAAGAAAGGGCACTAAAGTTCCCTTCTCACAAGGCGGAGCTTTAGGTTATAGAAAAGAAAAAATAAATGATTTGATAAAAAAGATGTTATAATGGCAGTAAACAAAAGAAAAAAAAATACCAGGATGCGGGGCTCTCAAACACATGGTTGGGGCGCTAAAAAGAAACATAGAGGTGCTGGAAATCGTGGAGGCAGAGGTATGGCGGGTTCTGGAAAAAGAGCAGATCAAAAAAAACCCTCTATCCTTAAAGAATTTGGGAACAAATACTTTGGTAAGCATGGCTTCACAAGACCGCAAAAGACTATAAAAAAAGATTCAGTAGTGCATCTTTATTTCCTTGAAGAAAATGCCGAAAAAATTGCGAAAAAAGAAAACGGATTTTATAATATTAATTTAAATGAACTCGGATACACAAAACTACTTGGCACTGGCGAAATAACAAAAAAATATAAAATAATTTGCAAAAAAATATCGAAAAAAGCCCAAGAAAAAATTAAAAGACTTAATGGAGAGGTAATTAATGCCAATAACTGATTTTCTATCCATACTCCCAGAAATTAAAAAGCCTATTCAGAAAAAGCTTTCGTTTAAGGAAAGACTAAAATGGACTTTGTTGATGCTTTTGGCTTTTTTTGTATTATCTGTTATACCTCTTTATGGTCTTGGACAAAATTCATTATCACAATTTGAATTCCTATCAATAATTCTTGGGGCGAGCTTTGGCTCTATGATGTCTTTAGGCATAGGGCCTATAGTAACATCCTCCATAGTATTACAGCTTCTTGTCGGATCTGGTATTTTAAAAATAGACAACACAACTCATGAAGGCAGACAAAAATTTCAGGGCTTACAAAAATTATTATCAATATTCTTCATTATTTTTGAAGCTGCTATTTATGTTTATCTAGGTGGCCTAAGTCCGGCCGCAGGCATTTCTCCAGTAGTATTAGTAATTCAATTAATAATAGGGGGCTTACTAGTACTGTATATGGATGAAGTCGTAAGTAAATGGGGCTTTGGATCTGGAGTTTCCTTGTTTATTGCAGCAGGTGTATCTACAGAAATTTTCGTTAGAGCTTTCTCGCCTTTAACTAGTACAGGAACATTAGCCTTTGGCTCAGGACAACCTCCTATCGGAGCTGTACTAACATTGGCTATTTCTTTAATAAATCAAGACATTAGGGGCGCTGGAGTTGCATTAGCAGCTATTTTAGCAACAGTTATTGTTTTCATTTTGGCAGTTTATGCTCAGTCAATGAAAGTAGAAATTCCATTGTCATTTGGCAGAATTCGTGGGCATGGTATAAGATGGCCATTAAGATTTTTGTATACAAGCAACATACCAGTTATATTAATATCTGCTTTACTTGCTAATATTCAACTATGGGCTAGTTTATTGGAAAGTTGGGGAAAGCCTATACTTGGTACATTTGTAGGAAATCAGCCTGTCTCTGGCCTCGTTGCCTGGATTTTTGGACCCGATGTTGTAGGAAATATAATCAGGGGTTCATTTGTGCCATTAGACCTTGGAAAGGCATTAGTTTACATCTTATTTATGGTTGTAGGTTCTACTATTTTCTCGATATTTTGGGTACAAACTGCTGGTATGGACGCGAGAAGCCAAGCTAAGCAGATCATGGCTTCTGGATTGCAAATCCCTGGATTTAGAAGGGATGAAAGAGTGCTTGAACATGTGTTAAATCGCTACATATTCCCATTAACAATAATGGGAGCAATTGCAGTAGGCTTTCTTGCAGCTCTAGCAGATTTAAGCGGAGCTCTATCAAGAGGAACTGGAATTTTATTAGCAGTTATGATTGTCTATCAGCTATATGAAACCATAGCCCAGCAACATGCAGTTGACATGCATCCTGCTCTAAGGAGGATGATGGGCAAATAAAATGACAAGCAATTTCATCACAAATAATCCCTTGTTAAGTATTACATTATTTAGTTTTACAATGACACTAATAACAACCCTGATCTATAAGTATACCACAGATCAAGCAAAGCTAAAAAGTTTTAGGGAAGAGCTTAAATCGATCAGAAAAGAAATGACAAATTCTAAAAATGATCCAAAAAAGCTTAATGATCTACAAAAAAGATCGATGGAAATTTCCATGGACCAGTTTAAGCACAGCCTAAAGCCAATGATTATAACAATGTTTCCGGCAATAATCGCGTTTTCATTCTTAAATAAGTTATTACTTCCAGGCACAATAATTTTAAAACTTCCGTTCAGCATTCCTAAAATAGGCTCAAATGATGGTTTTGGATGGTTGGGTGTTTATTTACTTACATCGATAATATTTAGTACATTACTTAGAAAACTACTTAAAGTCCATTAAAATTAGTAAGTTTTAATAATTTTGCTATGAAAAACAGTTTATAAAAATAAAAAATGTTAACTATAGGCAGAATTTGCATTAAGACTGCAGGTCGTGATAAAGACCGAGTTGGAATAGTGATTGATCTAATTAACGACAAGTTTGTTTTGATAGATGGAAATGTGCGCAGAAAAAGATGCAACATAAGTCACTTAGAACCGCTCCCAGAAATAGTGAATATAGATAAAAATGCTCCTGTAGAAATAGTAAAAAAAGAACTGTCTGCTCTAGGATACAGGATTGTTGAGAAAACAAAGAAAATAAAAAACCAAAAAGATCCAAGCAAAGAAAGTCAAAAAAAAGAAACAAGGAAAAAAGAGTCTAAATTAGAAAATAAAAATCTGGACATAAAAAATGACTAATCAAGAATTGCAACAAAAATATCTGGAATACCAGCTTATTGCTAGACAATTAAATATGCTTAATCAACAACTTGAATTGATTAATAATAAAATAAACGAACTTAATGTTTTAGTTCAAAGCATGGACGAGATAAACTCATTGAAAAAAGAGCATGAAATTTTAGTTCCAGTTGGTCCAGGAATATTGGTAAATGCCTCTATAAAAAATACAAATGATGTATTAATGAACATAGGAGCTAATATCGTTGTAAAAAAATCTGTTGCAAACTCAAAAGAAATTATTGAAATGCAAATTAAAGAACTTAAGCAAGCCCTTGATCAAACAGAAAAAGAAATTATTGATTTAAATACAGAAATTGACTCAATAAAAAAAGATCTAAGCACTTCTAATGAATGATTTAAATAATTCATATCTAAATTATTATAAAAGGAAAGACGTTCAACAAAAGATAGTAGAATCTGCAAGAAACAAAGAGGTCGGCATTCTATACAAAGACAATAATTTTGGAAAACGACCGGATATTCTACAATATGAAAATGATGTAGCAGAATTAGCAAAACAAGGCGCTATTTCTTTTCATATTTCTGAAGAGATCTGGCGAAGCCCACTACAATTAAGATCTGGGATGTCAAAAAAAGAATTGGATGACTTGAGAACCGGTTGGGATTTGGTGCTTGATGTAGACTCAAAACATCTGGAGTATTCGAAAATCGCGGCAATACTTGTAATAGGAGCTATAAAATTCCACAACATAAAAAATATAAGTGTAAAATTTTCAGGAAATCTAGGATGGCATATAGGAATTCCATTCAAGGCATTCCCAGATAAGGTAAACAACATAGACACTAAACTTTTGTTCCCAGAAGGATTAAGAACAATTGCTGCATATTTAAAAGAAGTAATCAAACAGCATCTTACAACACAGCTCTTGCAATACACTATTGATGAACTTGCAAGAAACACTAATCAGGAAAAAGAGAAATTGTTAAAAAGCGGAAAATTTGATCCATTCTCAATAGTAGACATAGACACTATTTTAATAAGCTCAAGGCACTTATTTAGAGCACCTTATTCTATTAATGAAAAATCTAGCCTTGTTTCTTTGCCGGTACCAGAAGATGAAATTAAAGATTTTACATCAGAGATGGCTAGGCCCGATGTTGTAAAAACAGATCTTTTATTTCTTGATGACAGCAAAGTCGAGCATGGAGAAGCAAAACACTTAATCATACAGGCATTTGATTTCTCTACAAAATACAAAAAAATAGAACCGGGAATACAACTACAAACTTCAAAAACTTATGAAGACAATTCAGAAAAAATCCCTCAAGAATTCTTTCCAGGATGCATAAAAAAATTGCTTGCAGGAAATCTAAATGACGGAAGAAAAAGATCCTTATTTATCCTGATAAATTTCTTAAAGTCTACAAATTATTCGAATGAAGAAATTAAGTCTATTTTAAATGAATGGAATCAAAAAAATGCTCAGCCATTAAAGCAGGGCTATGTAAACTCGCAATTATTATGGCATTCCAGACAAAGTAAGAAAATTCTGCCACCAAACTGCGATAATAACATGTACTATGAAAATATTGGTGTTAAGGATCCTGATGAAATCTGTTTAAAATGTAAAAATCCTGTTAATTATGCTTTAAGAGCTTATAGAAACTCGCAAAGATTCAACACAGGCAAAAGAAGAAAATAGTTTTTTCTTTATATTTGAGTTCTTGTGGTATATCACACATTTTTTAGGCTATAGAAAAATTTATTAAACTAGTAAATTATAATTGGGTGATAGCAGATGACAGATAAAAATATTTTTTCATCTTAAACAAAAAAAGAAGAACAAAAAACAA
>JACPNH010000037.1 GCA_016185565.1 Candidatus Woesearchaeota archaeon
GTATGTTTATCCAAACTACAGAGTAAACAAGGGTATTGCCGTTAGTGCAGTTTCTTATTTACTGCAAAACATTATGCAGAGAGATGCTTATAAAAGACTAGCAAGTAAGCATCTAGAACAAGGCAGAATTAAAGGTGGAGTGAGTACTTACAGAAAAAAAATGGGTATATTTGGGCGGTCAACAAAAGAATTTATGGATGATTCAAGTAAGGGGGGTATAAAAGCCTTAAGTGAAAGAAAAGGAATACATTCACTCAGCCCAGAAGAAGTGTCAAGCAACACAATAAAATCTCTAATAGCCAGAGGGTTTAATCCTTTTAACAACGAAGTCAAGAGCACGGAATTTGGCCATATAGCAGAGAAATATTATATAATAGCGTTAAGATTCACTGGCCAATACGACTACTATCGTGGGTGGCAATATGTAACAATGAAAGTAAATGCTCTGTACAATAAAAACAGAACACCCAAGCAAGTAAGAGACTTTTATTATGACTGGATAAAGAGGTTCTCTTTGAAAATGGACAAAGAATCTTTTGAGGCTTTCTAGGGAAAGTAATATAAATTTGTTCTTACCTAAACATTTTATGGAAGATAAGCTCTATGTTTCAGCACAAAGTCTTTTAGAAGATTCATTCTTGCTAGCCAAGAATGTGGTTGATTCTGGTTTCAAGCCGAATTTCATTGTAGGACTATGGCGGGGTGGAACTCCAGTAGGCATCGCAGTTCAGGAATTACTAGACTATTTTGGAATCAAGACAGACCATATAGCAATAAGAAGTTCTGCCTACGAAGGAATAAACAAGATTGGTAAAACAATAAGGATACATGGATTAAGCTATATAGTTAAAAATTGTAATTCTGATGATCGTTTGTTGATAGTTGATGATGTTTTTGATTCTGGTTTAACTATCAACGCCTTAATACAGAAACTCAAAAAGATGTCAAGAAAAAATACACCTGAAATTAAGGTAGCTACAGTATATTTTAAACCCAAAAAAAATCAAACAAACAGGACCCCAGATTTTTATGTACATGAGACTGACAAATGGATTGTTTTTCCCCATGAACTTAGCGGCTTGACACAAGAAGAAATTTTAAATCATAAAAGCCTTAAGATGGCGAAGCAATTTTTCAGATAGAATCTGAAAAGAATGCTTTAAATTAGGGAAAGAAAGTTTTGGATGTAATTTTATCTTAATACTAAAGAATACGGGCTGTATAGAAGAATATGTAACACTTTAAAAGTGGTAACAAAAACGAAGGGTTTATAAATGAGAGATGCATAATATTTTGTATTATTTTTCGGTAAATAAAAATGAAATCAACAAGAAACTTAATAAGAAATTATATTGGAACAGCGTTAATAAGCATGATACCATGGGCCTTAAATAGTTGTAGTTTTGATCAATATAGACATGATTATGACCAAGTAATGAACGCTCCACTTGAGCTGATGATTGTTGAGAGAGGTCACTTACCAGCACATCATTACAAAAGAGAAAAGATTGATTTTCATAGTAGCCCTGCTTGGGAAGCGTTCATGCATAGAATATTGACTGCAAGAGAAAATGAAAGAGTGATAACTAGAAATAAAATAATAAACGAGAATGGTGTAATTCATTGGGAAAGGCTTCAGCCCGGCGATACATTATATGTGCCGGATTTGGATAGAAGTTATAATAAATTTTCTTTGGAAAAAATACTAAAACCAAGCCACTATCTTAAGACATAAAATAAAAAATAACAAGACTATATATTTTTATTTTTTACATAATATTTCATAAATCTTTTTTAAAAGCTTTTCTGCTTTTCTGTTTCGTCATCTTTTTTCTTTACTAGACTGTGCAGCATTGATGAGCGTAACGATTAGCCATATCAACATGCCTAAGAACAACAGCATAAAGATGAATCCAAATCCCATTCCAAACCCCATCATGCTGTAGCCTCCCATTCCAAAACTGCCAAACAAAAAAAGCAATGCGATGACCACAAAAATCCAGATCCACATATTTTTGTTTTCTTCCATAAATATCATTCCCCCATATATTTTTTCATATCACCAAATTGTTTTTTTGTTATTTCTCCTCTTGCAAATCTTTTCTTTAAGAGGCTGAGCGGGGTCTCGGATGATGACTCTTTCTTTATTCCGAGTTTGTAGACAAGCCATACTATTAAAAAGATGACCGCTATGAGCAGCAGTATCCAAAAAATATTCCAATAGCCATAATTACTATAGCCATAAACCCCTGGGTAATTACCCATCATTCCGCCGCCCATCATGTTCATCATCCCCATCATTCCGCCAAATTCTTCATTGCAATAAAGCCTTTTCGCCATGTTGATATGCACTTGCTTTAAGCTTTCTGAGTCTTCTCCACCCATCATTTTGTCCATCAGTTCATGGGCTTCGCCAGGGTGCATCTGCTCCATGTAATAATCTCCAATTTCTTCAAGCTGCTCATCAGTAAGCTTGCTACAGCTAATGCCTGAATCAATAAGCAGCTTCGTTTTAGCAAAATCGTGCTCTTGCGCAAGCGCCTGCGAACTGATTAAGATAAAAAGGACCATCAGCAATAGTGTTGCTTTTTTCATTTTCATTTGCCTCCAAAGAAAATTTTCTTGTTTTTTCTCACTCGTTCAGATAAAACCTCTCTTATGATGTCAAATGCTTTTATGATTTTTGGATTTGTGATTTTGTAATAGATGTTTTTTCCTTTTCTTTTTGAGGAAACGATGCCTTTGTATTTCATAATGGCAAGATGCTGCGAGATGTTGGCTTGGCTAAACTTCGTTTTCTCGACAAGGTCTGTTACTGACATGTCATTATTTCGTAACAGGTTCAGTATCTCCAATCTGATTGGATTGGAAAACACTTTGCATATTTCTGCATGTAATTCGTATATGTCTTTCATGAACATATTAGAATATTCTAATATATAAAGATTTCGTTTTTTGGGGCGTTTTTGCTGTACAAGCTTTGCGTGCTCATCAGTTTGAAAGTAAATTAACAAAAAAAATAAGTAAATTATTATTTTTATTTTTGATTCAACATTTTATAGATCTTTTTTAATGTTTTGTCGGTTTCATCTTCATTATTTAGAATTGTCTGTCTGATGTAAGAGCTGATTGTTTTGTAGCCATTAGTCTGGGCAGAACTTCTTATGGTTTCAAATTGCAATGATGTGACTTTAATCCTTATATCGTGATTTTTAGCCATTTTTTTCTTTTAAAACACAATATAAATTTTTTATTTTATTTTTGATGACTGCATCTTTAATCAATTTATATCTTATATAATTGCTTATATTTTCAAAACCGTCTTTAATGGCAGATTTTTGTAGTTTATTCTTTTCATTTTTACTTATTATAATGCGAATGGTTTTTGTATCAAGCATTTTTTATAGCAAAATTTTATTTTAGGTATAAAAGTAAAAAGAATTTATAAATATTTCCTATAGACTTTATATAATTTATAAAAACTATAAATTCTCTAATAAAAACAATAGGTTTTTATAATTTTGTAATATATATTATAATATATACATATATATATATTTGGAGGGTGCTTAATGAAAAGAAAAATCATTCGAATGGCGGGCAGCACTTCCTTAATTTCGTTGCCTAAGAGCTGGGTTGAAATCAATAGCATAAACAAAGGCGATGAAATTGAATTAAAGGAACTTGGAAACAATTTATTCATTAAAGGAAAGCAAAGCCAGCTACAAAGTATAATTGATTTAAAGAATATTACAGACAAAGACTTAGTTTGGCGTTATATAGTAACTGCTTACAGAAAAGGCATAGACAATTTAACTGTATTCTACAATAAAGAAGA
>JACPNH010000035.1 GCA_016185565.1 Candidatus Woesearchaeota archaeon
TAAATGAAAATGATGAGGTTATTGATGTTAAATCTATTTCTGAAGTTCATAGATTGGGCTTAATACATAGGGAAGCCGCTGTTTATTTGATAGATTCTAAACAAGGAGTTCTTCTTCAGAAGAGAAACGATAATCGCCTATGGGATCCTTCTGCTGCAGGGCATTTTTCTAAGGAGGAGTCATATATTGAAGGAGCAAAAAGAGAATTTGAGGAAGAACTTGGGATTGGTATTGATATTAGTAAGATAGAAGAGATTGCATATGAAAGGAGGGAATCTATAAAACCTGACAAAAAAAATATAAGATTTCTTCGGGTTTTCGCTGTCAGGAAAGACGTTCCAATAAATGATTTTAAGATAGATCACAATGAAGTGGAAGAAGTCAGGTATTTCAATAAAAAAGAATTGCAAGATTTATTGAGTAAGCCATATCTCTTAACTACCTCCAATAGAGCCATGATTGAAAGATATATCCTGAAGATGATATAGTTACTAATCATTCATTCCAGAATTATTTCAGTTGTTTAGATGGCAAAATATTATTTTGTCTTCGATAAGACTAGTACTGCCTCGGATGGGATTTGAACCCACAACCACGGCCTTATGAGAGCCGCACTCTACCAGGTTGAGTTACCGAGGCTTGAAGAAATTCAGAAAAAGTTCTTTATAAAAATCTTTTTATTTCACCAGCAATTTTAGTTGCTTCCCCATCTTGATATTTTCCTTGAGGCCAAAGTTTAAAACCATCGTTATGGTATCTAGGCACTATATGAAAGTGTGTATGATCAACGGACTGTCCAGCAGCTCTATTATTGTTTAACATTAAATTAGTATAAAATGCATTATTTTGCCCAGTTCCCTTTCATTCATATCCAAAAAAGTTTCGGAATGATTTTTTGGCATTACTAATGTATGTCCTTTGTTAACAGGTCCTATATCCAAAAAAGCCATGAATTCTTTATCTTCATAAATCTTAGTGCTTGGAATCTCTCCTTTCACTATTTTGCAAAATATACAATCATCCATTTTCTTTTAACCAATTTGGCAAATATGATATAGATTTTATAATATTTTGTCTTTTTAATCCTGCCTGAACAAAATCCTTTTGCTTGTAATACCCCGTTAACACAGCAACAAAATTAAAACCAGCCTTATCTGCTGCTTTAAAATCAATTAGGGCATCACCAACATATAAAATTTCATTTCTTTTTACCCTTAAATTCTTTATAACCTTACTAAAAACTCTTGCATCTGGCTTATGGAACCTAGTATCATCAGCGCTTAACATAAACTTAAACATTTCTATATCTATTTTTGTATCCTTAAAATTCTTTATCATTAAAGGTCTTGGCTTTGCACTTATCACTCCAAGTTTGTATTTTCTTTTAAGTCTTATTAAAACTTTTTTTGCGCCATTTATTTCCTTGAATTTATACTTAAAAATTATCTTGAAATATTCTCTTCTAAATTTTTTATAGTACACATCACCCCAAAAATAACTTACAATAAATCTTAAGCTTCTACCCCATAATTTATTTATTTTATCACTTTCTGGAACCTTTAATTTTAATTTAGCAGCAGTCTTTTGAATACAAGGAGCTGCAGTTTTACTAAAGTCTATTAATGTATCATCAGAGTCAAAAATTATTGCTTTTATCATTTCAAACCAGTGTCTACAACTACAACATTTTTATATTGCAATAAACCTTTCTTCATATCTTGTAGTGTAAATATTAAATTATTTTTAGTTTCTATATCTACAGCTATTCCTGTGTCTGGATTTAGCCCGGAAGGATAGTCTATAGCAATCTTAAATGCCTTTGAATTATTATATTTAATTATTGCACTTTTTGCAGGTTCTCTAATAAACCCCTTTACTTCATTGTCTAATATTGCATCTACAATTATGTCTTCTCTAAAATATCTTGCTAATACAAATCCTAAATGACCTTTGTTTGTGTTTCCGCAAAGAACTACAATGTTTTTATTGCTTATATAGAAATTATTCTTTATTGCATCAAATAAATTCTTTCCAATAATTTCTTCTGCTTCTAACGGATTTTTCTTGCTTTTAAATTTAAGTTGCTTAAATTGTCTGACGGTTATCATGTTCCTTAATCTGGACCAGTTGGGATTTGAACCCAAAACATCCGCTATGCGAAAGCGGCATTCTACCAGGTTGAATTACTGGCCCACAATATATAGTGGACCGGACGGGATTTGAACCCATGTCTCTCCCATGCCATGGGAGAATTTTAACCGAGCTGAACTACCGGCCCATAAATATTTCTAGAATAAACACTAATTAAAAACATTTCGATTTAAAAATAAAAAGAGAAAGCTAGGCTATTTTCTCTATACCCATAGACTCGAAATTAAAATCAATCTTCCCCATCGGTAGCTTTCTCAACAAAATACTTGTAAGTCTTTCTACTTCTTCTAATTCTAAATTCATTCTAACCCCCTAAAAATTAAACTTAGATAAAATAAACGTTATTTAAATTATAGTAACCACTAATTCATTATAAATCATATCTCCTAGCCCAAGAATTCAAAATTTCTAGTCCAGGAAGTTTATAGCCAGCCATGTAATCAATTAAAGCCCCGCCTGCAAGACTTATATAGCTTATTTTATTCTTGCCTATATATCTTTCAACAGCGTCTAAACTATGCCCCCCACCTATAATAGAAAATGCATTACTCCTCACTACCGCATTTAATAATGCTTTTGTACCGACCTCAAATCCCTTTTTCTCGTAATGACCTACCGGCCCTTTCAAATAAATTGTTCTTGCCTTGAATATTATTGAAATATAGTTTAATATCGTCATCTCTCCTATATCAAAACTCAAATATTTACTGGGTAAAAATTTCAAACTCAATTCTAGCCTTTTCCCATTAGCATCAAAAGCCAAATCATAAGGAGTAATTACTTTGCCCAAATCAATATATTTTTTAAGCTCGGGAATAACCTTATCATAACCATTTTTCTTGATATATTCTTCTTTGGCTCCTAGTTTATAGCCTCTTGCCATCAAGCAAATCTCTGCTAAAATGCCGCCAGTTAGTATATAATCAACATGATTAAATTTGGCTTCAATTAATTTTACCACATCATCTGGCTTATCACCTCCAAAAATAAAAACATATGGTCTTTGTACATTATCCAGTTTGTTAAGATTATTTAATTCTTTTTCCATCACTCTTCCTGCTACTGTGATTAAATTACCACCTAGCCCATTAATAGAAGCACAATTTCTATGGCTGACAGAAAAAGCATCCAATACATATAAATCAAAAAGGTTTTTAAACAAATTAACTAATTTAGTTTCATCATAGGTGCTTAAATCCTTATTTTCCTCATCCAAATACCTAATATTTTCTAGTAAGAGTATTTCTCCTCCCCTTAACCTTTCTATTTCCTTAATAGCCTTATGTCCTAGAATATCATCTACAAACTTTACTCTTTTTCTTGTATACCTTGACAATAATCTGGAGTGTTGTTTTAGAGAAGTAAAATCACTCTGCCCCTTCCTGCCTTGATGTGCTATTACTACTGTTTTGGCTCTTTTCTTCGCAAGCTCATTTAAGGTTTTGCTATGCTCTTTTATTCTTTCATTGTCTATTATTTTTTTATTTAATATTGGACTATTTATATCAATCCTGACTAGAACGTTTCTCCCCCTTAAGTCTACTACATTATCTAGAGTCAAAAATTTCATGAGAATAATTTTATCACGTCGATCATTCTATTGCTATAGCCCAATTCATTATCATACCACCCCACTACCTTCACCAAATTTCCATTAACCATCGTGCTTAATGCATCAAAAATACACGAATGTGTATTCCCAATAACATCACTTGATACAATAGGGTCTTCTGTATATTGCAATACTCCTTTTAAATGATATTTACTTACTTCACTAAAAAGCCAATTTAGATGTTCTCTATTAGTATTTTTTTTAACCAAGGCTACAAAATCTATCACGCTTCCAGTTATTATTGGAACTCTAAATGCAACGCCATCCATCTTGCCTTTTAACTCTGGTATAGTTTCTGCTACAGCAGTTGTAGCCCCGCTTCCTGTAATCACAATATTCTGAGCAGCAGCCCTACCCCTTCTTAAGTCCTTATTAGGACTGTCTACTAAATTCTGGCTGCTAGTATATCCATGAATTGTTGTCATGAATGCCTTTTCTATGCCATAATTATCATTAAGCACCTTAGCCATAGGAGCAAGGCAATTTGTAGTACAAGAAGCATTTGTTATTATATCATCTTTATTCTTGTCAAGAGTGTTTTCATTAACACCCCTAACTATAGTTTTAACGTACTCATTTCCCTTGAAAGGAGCGCTTAAAATTACCTTTCTTGCTCCGGCTTTTAAATGCTTACTCGCAAGTTCTCTAGTCCTGAAAAATCCTGTGCTTTCAACTACAACATCAACATTTAATTTTTTCCAAGGCAGTTTTTCAGGCTCTTTTTCAGATAAAACAATGTACTCTTTTCCATCTATGACCAAAGAATTAGATTTTGCTTCTATGTTTGCATTAAATCTGCCATATACAGTATCATACTTAAGCAAATAAGCCAAGGTCTTTGTATCGGTTAAATCATTAAATGCCACAAACTCTATGTTTCTATCTTTATAACCAGCCTTGAAAACCATCCTGCCTATTCTTCCAAAACCATTTATTGCAACGCGAAGCATTAAATAAAAAAATCTATACAGTATATTTAAATATGTTTAACCACTAATAACTAATTAAACAATCACTTGATTATATTTCCAAGTTTTTGTAGTTTCTCACCATTAAAAAATCTTTCAAGAATATCATTCAATTCATTAATATTTACCCTAATCTGCTTCATATCATCCCTATTCCTTATTGTAACTGTATTATCTTCAAGAGTTTCATAATCTATAGTTATCATTGCTGGAACCCCAATTTCATCAACCCTTCTATACATCCTTCCTATAGATCCTGATGCATCATATGAAACTGTAAAATTCTTTCTTAATAATCTATAAACTTCATTTGCTTTTTCTGGAAGTCTGTCTTTATTAACTAATGGAAAAACCGCTATCTCTATTGGAGCGATTCTTTTGTTGAACCTAAGCAAAGTTCTTTCTTTTTCTTGCACAAAAAATACATCCAGCAGCATCCAAATATTCCTATCAACACCAAAACTTAATTCTAGTACATGAGGCATTAGTCTTTTGTTTTCATTCACGATTTCCATTTTTTCTTTACTTGTTTCTTGATGACCTTTCAAATCATGATCTGTCCTGTAATGCAATCCTGCAATTTCTTTAAAGCCATTTAATGTGTCAAAATATACTTCTATATCAAAATGAATTTTATTATAGAATGCTCTTTCATTTTCGCTTAATTCCCTAAACCTGAATCTTTCTCTCGGCACATTTAAAATATCAAGATAAAACTCTTGTATCTTTGCCATATGATAAACGTAAAACTTTGGCAATTTTTGTTTCTTATTCAAGTCAATGCTCTTAATTTCTTCCAGTTTCTTGTGCTTTGCAGTTATTAGTCTGATTTTATGCTCTTTTATTTCATCCCAGTCATCAAACTCATTTATTTTGCCGGGATCAAAAAATATCTGAAGCTCAGCCTGCGTGAATTCACGCAGCCTAAAAAATCCCTGCCTCGGGCTGATTTCATTTCTGTATGCTTTGCCTATTACCGCAAGCCCCATAGGCAATTTCTCTCTTAAAGCAAAATATTCTCTTTTGAATGATAAGAAAGCATTTTGCGCAGTTTCTGGGCTTAAATACGCTATATCTTCAGTATTTGTAGCCCCTATCTTGACATCAAACATCATATTAAACAATCTAACCTGTGACAATTCTCCCTTACATTTTGGGCATTTTAGCTTATTACTCTTTATTACGTCATCTATTTCTTTTTCACTTAAGCCAGAAGAATTTTGATTTAGTTCATCTTCGATTAATTGATCAGCTCTAAACCTAAAATGGCATTTCTTACATTCTGTCATTGGGTCATTAAAATTTTTTAAATGGCCAGATCCTCGAAACACCTTTTCAGGCAAAATGCTATTCCCTTCTATTTCAAAGTAATTATTATTTAAGCTCAAGAAATAAGCCCTCCATAGATTTTCAAATTTTCTTTTCATTAATGTGCCTAGATGCCCATAAGTCCAGAATCCTGCCTTAGCATTATATATCTCAGCAGTAGGAAAAAAGAAACCCCTTTTCATAGCTAGATTCATAACTAATTCTGATTTATCCATGGCAATGAAAAAAAGAAATCTGTTTTTATAGTTTTCTAAATAAAAGACTTTACAGCTGTTTTCTTGTTATGCCAGAATATTTTTCTTTTAGCCTTGGATTTTTGGCTATTTTCTCAAGGCAGTCAGAACAGTAAAATTTCTTGCCATCATTCTTGAAATCGCACATCTTACATAACTGCTTGCCACACCACATGCATTTTCCAATAATTTTTTTGCCATGCCTCATGCACAGCATTTTATTTACTTGAAAACTCATTTTAACCCATTTTTGTTACCGGTATAGGCTTTAAATATTTTGCTATTTCTTCAAAATTTACTACTTTATTTATTTCAATTCTAGAACAAGCAGTATTAACCCAGGCATCAACACCAGGAAAATTAATTAAATCATTTTCTGTTATCTCATTTCCTACAAAAATAAATATCTCTTTATTCTTAATCTTGTCTTTTATTAAATATGCCAGATTCATATTCTCTTGCCCTGGTTTTATTGTCACTAATACGCCGACTTTCTTTGCTCTTAAATAACTAAGTACCATTCCTTTTTTTCTTTTCTCTAT
>JACPNH010000038.1 GCA_016185565.1 Candidatus Woesearchaeota archaeon
ATTGGAACAGCTGCTTCAAGCAATTCAACAACAACATCTTCTTTTTGTTTGTCTACCCTAGATACTTTGGCTTGCTCCCTTTTGAAAGGTCCGGAAATTATTTCTACTATATCATCTTTTTGTATGTTATATTGAGCTTTTTCTTGTTCTAGCATTTGTTCTATTTCTGAATATTCTACCGGTGTTGGTAATAAACCTCGAGCATACGGAACTCCCAAAAAAGACGCTTCTGCTTCCTCTCTGGATTTTGCTTCAATAAAGATATAGCCTCTTAACCCATGGGGTCTCATTAGACTGTATACCTCTAAATTCTTTTTAATAGCATGACTAATAACAAAGTCCATTACTTGATCTTCTCTATTTGCAGTAGTCCTCAATGCAAACAGCTGTGCTTTATGTTCTTCTTCTGTCATTTTATTTCATTTTATTATTTGCCAGATCATTTGAATTATAAATCCTAACAAACCTATTATTAACATGCCAATCCCAGATACCTTTACTATAATTTTGAGTTCCTCTTTAGTAGGTTTTTTTGTTACTGTGAATACTCTTCTACATTCCAATATAAAACTTCTGAATTTGCTTACAAAAGTTCTTTTTTCTTGTGTTTGCTGGAATTCCATGATATTTAGTTTCTAAACTAGGTCTTTAAAACCAATTCAGAACTATAAAATTAACGCAAAATACAATGGTTTATAAAGTTTTCTAAATCAGAAAATATATAAGTACATAAAAAGAGGTATTTTTTTGATTAAAAAAGTTTTTTATCTGAAGTTTAAGGAGCATAAGAATGCCGAAAACTAAAAAGGTTAAAAGCACAGGGCGATTTGGTTCTAGATATGGATTGAGCATAAGGCAGAGAGTGCTCGATGTCGAAGAAAAACAAAGAGGCTGGCATGAGTGTCCTTATTGCAGTAAAAAAAGAGTGAAGAGGGTTGCAGCAGGAATTTGGCAATGTAGAAGCTGTAATGTTAAGTTTACTGGAAAAGCATATGCCATTGGAGTGTGAAAATGGTGGTATATAAATGTTTTAATTGCGATAAAATAATAAAAGATGAATTTGTAAAGAAGAGGGTTAGATGTCCTTATTGTGGTAGTAAAATAATTTATAAGCCAAGGGCGACTAGTGCTAAAGTAAGAGCTGTTTAAAAATGAGCAAGACAAATAAAGATGTGCAAGCAAAGATAGAAAAATTGCAACTTTTAGAACAAAAAACTCAGACTTTACTCGCACAAAAACAAAACTTCCAATCCCAACTTCTGGAAATAGAAAATGCAACGAATGAATTAGAAATTAGTGATGGTCAGATTTATAAAATAGTGGGCAATATAATGATTTCAGCAGAAAAAAATAAACTAAAGGAAGATTTAAATAATAAAAAAGACATTTTGTTATTAAGGATGAAAAATATAGAGAAGCAAGAAAATAAATTAAGAGAAGAAGCTTCGCAAGTACAATCAGAAATAATGTCAAACATTAAAAAAGAGGGGAAATAGTATTCTTAAAATGGAAAATAACGGCACTTCACTAAAAGACATTATTGAATTGCTTTCTCAAATTGAAGAAGACTATACTGTTCCAAAGAATGTAAGAATTAAAGTAAAAAATGTAACTACTTACCTAGAAGAAAACAGTCAAAGTATTGGTGTCAGGGTAGACAAGTCTTTACAAGAACTTGATGAAGTGGCAGATGACCCAAATGTTCCGAGCTATATAAGGACACAAATATGGAATGTGGTCAGTTTGCTAGAGAGTATGTCGGAATAAGTATTATAGTATAGAAATGTTTATATATTTAATGTATATTAGAAGAAAAGGAGAGTGTGAAAATGGGAGCATTTCAGAAAATAAAGGAAAAAATAGCAGGATTCGGCAAAGATGAGTTTCCTGATGAGTTTACAGATGATTTTATTGAGATTGATTCTAGCGCTGATGCTAATAGGCCAAGGGCCAAGGTTACAGTAAAGCCATATGCTGTTGAAGACTTTTCTGATATCAAACAGGTTATTGATGACTTGAGGGAAGGATATACTATTGCTTTAGTTGACATCAGAAGCTTGAGAGATAAGGATTTAGTTGAATTGAAGAGGGCAGTAAACAAATTAAAGAAAACAACAGATGCAATGGAAGGAGACATAGCGGGCCTTGGAGATCATTTTTTAGTTATAACGCCTAGTTTTGCACAAATTTATAGAAACAAAGAAGTAGAAGACATGCAGTGAATTATCCTTCTTAATTTTTTTATAAGATAAATTTCAAAATTTTTTTAAAAAGTTTTATAAATATTTCTTATACTAAACTTGATAATGGAAAAGATAGAAAAGCAAAAATGTCCTGTTTGTTTGACAAATAATCTAACTCTAACCCAAGAAGAAATGGATATTCCTTACTTTGGCAGGGCCTATTTGTTTAGCATGCAATGTAATAATTGCAATTACAAAAAATCTGATGTTGAAGGCGAGGAACAAAAAGAGCCTGTGAGGATTACATTTGAAATTAATTCTGAGAATGATATGAATGTTAGAGTAGTTAAATCAAGTGAAGCCACAATTAAAATTCCACAATTAAGAATGAGCGTTGAAGGCGGCCCAAACGGAGAGGGTTATGTTTCTAATATTGAAGGCGTACTTGACAGATTTAAAAAAATAATTGAGGGTGAAAGGGATACTTCAGAAGACGCTGCTGTAAAAAAAACTGCAAAAAATTTGCTCAAGAAGTTATGGAAAGTAAAGATGGGCGATATTCCAGTTAAGATAATAATTGAAGATTCAACTGGGAATTCTGCTATTATAAGTAAGAAAGTGGTTGTAGAAAAATTAAAGGTTAAGAAGTAAATTGTTTTACTAACTCTTCTAGGGTTGCTGTAAGATTATGATATTGCTCTTGGTCATTACCAGAAATTCTTAATACCCTATCTGGTTCATATCCACTGTTATCTTCACTGTTATAGAATCTATCAAGAAGTATTGAGAAATTTGTTTCTGATATGCTAGCATTTTCTGCCGCAGTATTATAGGAGTCTTCTATTAGAATTATATAGCTACATGCTTTTCTTAGTTCTTTTATTATACCTACTTTAGATATGTCATCTGCAAAATATAATTGGTGTGGTGAGAAAAAGTTTCTGAAATTAAGTTTATACCATAATATAGTGTCTTCTCTTATTTTATAGCCTAGTCTTCTTTGTTCTTCTAGTGCCTCGTAAGTAAGTAGATCGTCGCTTTTGATTGAATTTACTCTATCTGTAATTACAACCATTGGAATTTCCATAGAACTTATTCTTTCCAATGTTTGATAAACCCCAGGATAAACTTGCAAACTCGCGTAACCACCTCTTTCAGCAAACTTTCTTAAACAATTTAAAAACCATCTAGATTGTAGACCAACACGATTAGCTTTTGATATTATGGCGGGACATTTTTCAAAATTATATGTTGTTAAGTCTTCTTCCTTAAATTTTGGATCTACACCATAATCAATTTTTATTTGTGTATTTAGAAATTTTAAGTAAGCCTGATGAAATTTTGCTTTAGTGCCGTCAATATCCCAAATTATTATTTTATCAGCCATTTTAACCTAAGAGGAAGTTTTATTAAATAAAAACATATATAAATGTTACTTTGTAGGACTAAAATTATGAAGACTTTATTTGTTGAAGCTAAGGCAAAAGTAAATGTAAATAACTTAGTAGACAAAATAAAATTACCCAAAAGAGTCGGTTTAGTTTCCAGTGTACAATTCTTGGACAATTTAAAAGGTTTAAGGAGCTATTTAGCCAAAAGAGGGATAAAAGTGCTGATTACAGGCCAAGTTCTTGGATGCAATGTAACTAATCCAACAAAGTTTAAGAGTAA
>JACPNH010000042.1 GCA_016185565.1 Candidatus Woesearchaeota archaeon
ATAG
Organism: Candidatus Woesearchaeota archaeon; assembly: GCA_016185565.1. GTDB lineage: Archaea > Nanobdellota > Nanobdellia > SCGC-AAA011-G17 > JAGVZF01 > JACPNH01. The sequence goes on from JACPNH010000042.1 coordinate 5, forward strand.
AAAGAAAAATAATATATGACAGGTATAAGAGAGAATAAATAAATTTATTTCTTTGTACATAAATATTTAGTTGAGAAGATGCTGATAGGGGTGGATAAATAGAAATTAAAGGTTATTTTTTCTCTCCAACAAAAACAACATCCTTTTCGCCATCCAGTTCCCTGACATTAAAATTTTTTAATATCAATTTTCTTATGTAATCGAATTTCTTGCTTCTCTTGAACAAGGTTATTGCAACTCTATCTTTTGAAACTCTTTTTATTTCTTCAACAGCTTTTTTTATGTTATTGAAGTTATGTATTGCGCTTATACACAGGACAACCTCAAAGCTATTGTCCTTAAAAGGCAAGTCTTCGGCATGCCCGTAAACAATATTTGCATGCGCATTCTTAATCATCTCGATACTATTGTCGATTCCTAAATAATTTTTGAAAAGTCCAGAATATAAAGCCGTCCCGCAACCAACATCTAGAATCTTTTCATTCCTAATTTTTAGCTCATTAATTATCGTAACTACTTTATTTAACTGCTCTTTGTAATGCAACTCGTTATAACTTCTTGCTATTTTATCATATGGGAGCATAAATTCCAGTTTAAGCAGGGTTTTATATATTTTTTGATTAAAAGAGATTAATTCGAATAATCAGAATAAATAGAAACATTTATATATTCTTAATTAACAATTGTTAACTATATGAGATATGTAATGCCGCAGGAAGTTGAAGTTTGGTATATTATTCCTTCCATAAGAAGAGAATTTGCAATTATAATGAGTAAAAAAGGGATGCCTCAAAAATTTATAGCAGAAAAACTTGGGATTACAGAAGCAGCTGTTTCGCAATACATCAAAAATAAAAGAGCCCACAAAATAAAATTTAATCAGAAAACTAAAAAGGAAATTGTAGTTTCTGTTAATAGGATGCTTAAAAATTCTCATGTTATTACAGAAACTCAACATATCTGCAACTTACTTAAACAAACTCTATCAATATGTCAATTCCATCATATATATGATCATGATCTTCCTAAAGATTGTAAATTATGTATGGTGAAATAAAGATGACAACACTAGAAATAAAAGATCTGAATGTATCAATAAAGGACAAAGAAATAGTAAAGGGATTGAGCTTAAAAGTAAAGCAGGGTGAAGTTCATGCATTAATGGGTCCTAATGGATCTGGAAAAAGCACATTGAGCTTTGCCATAATGGGCCATCCTCGTTATCAAATCAAAAATGGAAGCATTTTAATAGATAATGAAAGCATACTTGGAACTTCTCCTGATGAAAGAGCAAAAAAAGGTTTGTTTTTAAGTTTTCAGTACCCTAGCGAAATTCCTGGAGTTAAATACTCAAATTTCTTAAGACTGGCTTTAAATTCATTAAGAAAAGCAAAAAGTCTTGAACCAGTCTCAGTTATTGATTTCCATAAAATGTTTAAAGAACAAATCAAGAACCTAGGAATTGACGATTCTTTTGCCTCTCGTTATTTGAATGAAGGTTTTTCTGGGGGAGAAAAAAAACGCTCTGAAATATTGCAGCTTTCAATCTTAAAGCCAAATATAGCAATCCTAGACGAAACAGACTCAGGACTTGATATAGACGCATTAAGAATTGTGGCTGAAAATATAAATAGGCTAGCCAAAGAAGAAAATATTGGTGTGCTTATAATAACTCATTACCAAAGAATCTTGCGCCATTTACATCCAGATTTTGTTCATGTAATGGTTGATGGAAAAATAGTAAAATCTGGTGGCAAAAAACTTGCTGAGGAGCTTGAAGAAAAAGGCTATTCTGATTATGTTAAAGAGGTGATTGCAGAATGATAAAGACAGAAAAAGAAAGACAAGCAACTGAAATGAGCTATGACAAATATGACTTCCGTTATGATACTAATGACTACCAGATTATTTTCAATCGTGGATTAAATAAAGACGTCGTTAAAGAAATCTCAAGAATAAAAAATGAACCAGAATGGATGACGGAATTTAGATTAAAAGGATTAAAATCTTTCTTTGAAAAACCAATGCCTCAATGGGGCGCTAATCTTAATGACATTAATTTCGATAATATTATTTATTATATGAAACCTTCTGACACTAACAAGAAAAATTGGGATGATGTTCCAAGCTATGTTAAGGAAACTTTTGATAAATTAGGGATACCAGAAGCAGAGAGAAAATTCCTTGCTGGTGTAGGTGGTCAGATAGATTCGGAAGTTATATACCATAATGTAAAAAAGGAGTTTGAAGAAAAAGGCATAGTATTTTTAAGCATGGATGAAGGTTTAAAACAATATCCAGAATTAGTAAAAAAATATTTCGGAACTGTAATTCCATACAATGATAATAAATTTGCTGCATTAAATACTGCAACATGGTCGGGCGGTTCATATGTTTATATACCAAAAAATGTAAAGGTAGATTTACCGTTACAAGCTTACTTCAGAATTAATGCTGCTGACTTTGGCCAATTTGAAAGAACTCTTATTATTGCTGACGAAGGTTCACAGGTTTCATATTTAGAAGGTTGTACCGCCCCAAGGTATTCTAGTGAATCATTGCATTCTGCTGTTGTAGAAATTATTGCATTACCAGGATCAAAAGTACAATATATAACCATACAAAATTGGGCAAGTAATATTTACAATCTTGTTACTAAAAGAGCATTTGCATATAAAGATGCAAGTGTCTATTGGATTGATTGTAATTTGGGGTCTAAGGTTACTATGAAATACCCTTCTATTTATTTATTAGAAGAGGGTGCAAGAGGGGAAGTACTTTCTGTAGCATTTGCTGGAAATGGGCAACATCAAGATGCAGGAGCAAAAATAATCCACGTAGCTCCAAATACAACATCTACAATAACGAGCAAAAGTATAAGCAAATCAAGTGGGAGAGCAACATATCGTGGATTGCTAAAAGTCTATCCGAATGCTAAAAATATTAAAAGCAGTGTAAAATGCGATGCTTTATTGATAGACAAAGAATCCAGAACAGACACATATCCAACTATTGAAATAGAAGAACCAGATGCAACAGTCACACACGAGGCCACAGTAGGAAAAATCGGAGAAGACCAAATATTCTACTTGACATCACGCGGATTGAGCGAGGCAGAGGCTACTACTTTAATTGTTCTTGGTTTCGTGCAACCATTTACAAAATCCTTGCCTATGGAGTATGCAGTAGAATTTAACAGGTTAATAGAACTTGAAATGGAGGGTTCAGTTGGTTAACTTTTACATTTATGATAACAACACACGAACCTACATGGTTGAAGGAATACAGAAAAAAGAATCTAAATATACTAGAAGACAAACCGTTAAAAAAATCACAGTACTTTGATGTAAAGAAACTAGATTTGTTTCTGAATGTTTCTGGAACTAAACCTGAAATTAAAATACCTAAAGAAATTGAAAGCCATAACATCAGAGTCATAAATTGGAAACAAGCATTAAACGATTTTCCAGATCAGATTAAATTCATTCTAGAGAAGGAAGAAATCCCTAAAACCCAGTATGAGGCTTTTGTTAATGCCTATTTTAATTCAGGCTTTGTGATAATAATAAAAAGAGACTCTATGTTTGAAAACTTGATTTCATACAAATTAGAAAACACGCAAAACTCAATAATAAAAAACATAATAATAATTCAGGAAAATGTCGAAAATCTAAAGATTTTAGAGCATTTAGATAAAGAAATCCATTATCTTAATGAAACAATCTTGTTGCAAAAAAATGCAAAAGTAACATTCTGCAGAATTTTTAACGTGGAAAATACTTCTACAATAAATCTGCAGACTTTAATAGAAAAAGATGCCCTGTTGAAAGCTGGAAATGCATTCTTAAATGGAAACTTTGTTACTGCAAGAATAATAAATTCATTAATAGGCCAAGGTTCCAGTTTAGAGCAGCTTGACTTTTCCTATTTAAACAGCAAGCAATTCTATAATGTTGATTTACGAACTATTCATAAGGCAACAGATGTCTATAGCTACAGCGAATTAAAAACAGTGCTTAAAGACAACTCAAAAAATCTATTTGATGGAATGATAAAGATAACTCCTGATGGTCAAAAGGCAAATGCCCTATTAAAAGCACATAGTCTGTTGTTAAGCAGGGAAGCTTCCTCAAACAACATTCCAGGACTTGAGATTGAAGCTGATGATGTGAAAGCAACACACTCTGCCACCTCCACAAATATTGATGAGGACCAGCTTTTTTACTTGGAAAGTCGTGGCATAAATAAGGAAGAAGCCAGGCATACTATGATCAAAGGTTTCCTAGAATCAATAATATTCAAGCTTCCTGAAGATTATTCAGAAATATTATCAGAAGTTTTAAATAACAAAATTGAATCAACCAAATAAAGTACACTAAACAAAATGTTATCGATCTCTATAAAAAAGGATTTTCCAATACTCAAAACAAAAGTCCATGGAAAAGAACTTGTTTATCTAGACAGTGGAGCCACAAGCCAAAAACCTAGGCAAGTGATTGAAAATATAACAAACTACTATAGCAAACTCAACTCAAACGTTCATCGTGGCATTTACAAAATCTCAGTAGATGCAAGTAAAGAATACGAAGATGCTAGAGAAACTGTAAAAAAGTTCATAAATGCTTCTTCATCAAAACAAATTATATTTACAAAAAACTGTACAGAAGCAATCAATCTGATAGCTAGTTCTTATACAAAATTCCTAAAAAAAGGAGATGAAATTCTTTTGACAAAAATAGAGCATCACAGAAATTTAATAAAAACACTAAAATTATTTCTATTACACATACTTCAAATGTATTGGGCATAACAAATGACATAAAAAAAATATCAAAGTTAGCTCATGAAAATAATGCAATTATTATTGTAGATGCGGCACAAAGTGTTCCCCACATGAAAGTTGATGTTCAAGATTTAGATGTGGATTTTTTAGTGTTTTCTGGACATAAAATGCTTGCCTCAACTGGAATCGGTGTTTTATACGGAAAACAAGAATTACTAGAAAAAATGGATCCATTCTTGGCCGGCGGGGACATGATTAAAGAAGTAAAGCTCGAAGGAGCTAAATACAATGATTTGCCTTGGAAATTTGAAGCAGGCACTCAAAATATTGAAGGTGTTATTTCCTTGAAAGCTGCTATAGAATATTTAGAAAAAATAGGCATGGACAATATCGAGGAGCATGAAAGAGAATTAACAAAGTATACCCTTGATAAAATCTCTAAAATAAAAAATATAGAAATTTACGGTCCTCTTGACCATAATAAAAGAGCTGGTATAATTTCATTCAACATAAATGGGATTCATGCTCATGATGTCGCTACAATACTAGATGAAGAAGGCATAGCTATCAGATCAGGTCATCATTGCTGCCAGCCTTTAATGGAATTGCTTAATATTCCTGGATCTTGCAGGGCCAGTTTTTATATCTACAATAATAAAGACGATGTTGATAGATTAATAAAAGCCCTAGAAAAAGTGAATAAAATATTTAAGAAATAAGAAATAAAATGGATTCCGAAATTTATACTGAAAATCTAATTGACCACTTTGAAAACCCTAGAAATTTTGGTAGTTTGCAGAATGCAAATAATAAGGCTGCTGATGCTAATTTACTTTGTGGCGATGTAATCGAGTTTCAGTTGAATGTTCAGAATAGTTTAGTCAAGGATGTAAGATTTAAAGGGAAAGGCTGCGCTATAAGCCAAGGTTGCTCTTCAATGCTAACAGAAAAAATAAAAAATATGAGCCTTGATGAAATAAAAAAATTGACGGAAAAAGACATTTTTGAGATGCTCGGGATTTACATCAGCGAAGCAAGAGTTAAATGTGCATTGCTTCCCTTGGCTGTTCTGCTAAAAGCAATAAATATAAATAAAAAATATAAATAAAATCAATTATATTCTCTTTTATATTCTTCTTTCCTTCATTGGCTTTCCGCAACACCCGACTTTAGGATTTTTTCCAGCTTTTATGACAACAACCTGATTTCCACATGTCATGCACTTAAATATTTTTCCTACTTTTGCCATATTACTTCCTCCCTTTGAAAATAAATAGAATATATAATTTGTTTATTAATAAATGTTATTTTTAACTATAAATTAACAACATAAGTTTTTAAATACAATTAAAATTCCAAATTTATGATTTTAACAAGAAATGCAATACTTAAAGAGGTTGAAAAAAAGAATATTATAATAAAACCTTTTAAAAAAAGCAATATAGGGCCTGCGTCTATAGATTTAACTTTAGACAATAAATTCAGAATTTTTCGAAATAATATAAAAATAAAACTAAATGAAAACTCTGATTACAGAAAATATACTAAACTAATTAAAACAAAATCTATTGTGCTTGAACCAAATGAATATGCTCTCGGAATTACAAAAGAAAGAATTAAACTCCCCAGCAATATATGTGGAAACATTACAGGACGTTCAAGATATGCAAGATTTGGATTAAGCATTCATGTCACAGCCTCTTATATACAGCCTGGAATAAACAATAAACAAGTTCTAGAAATAAAAAATGTTTCTCCCTTTTCTATAGTATTAAGCCAAGGTTTGAAAATATGTCAATTAGTGCTTGAAAGAACAGAAGGCAATGCTGTTTATCGTGGAAAATTTAAAAATCAAAAAGATCTTTAATTCTTTAATTGTCTTTGCTATTTACTCTGCTGTTTAAGATAATAACCTGTTGCTATTATCAAGCCTATTAACAAGATGAATATACCAAACACAAAATTGTCGTATGGAATTTTAGCATTTTTTATTGCCAATCCTACTAAAGCATTGGAACCTCCAAAAAGAGTCAAAAATAATAAAAACAATGATGAAATTATTAAAATTGTAAAGGCCACTCTTTTATTCATTAGACTTACAAAAATAACCTTTATATAAAAACCTTTCTTTTTACGGTTTTATTTTACAATCTTTGTTCTAAACTAGGCGAAATTTTTTGCGCTACTTTCTGCGTCGCCACGTACCTCAATCAAAAAACAGCCCCACTAGAGCTTATCTCTACACCATCATTCGTGATTTCCATTGGAAATATTCTTTTTGCGTGTTTCGTGCCCCTCATCTTTAATATCTCGAGAGCCCTTTTCCTAATGTTTTGCTCTTTAATAAAGTAAAGCAATATGACAGCGTCTGCTTCAAATTGTATTTCACCAGTTTTTTGGCTTTCTATGTCTTCTTCGTCTATTTCACCAGTTACAATAGACGTGACATTCCAACTTCTTAACAATTCAAATAAGCCTAATGCAGCTTCCTTCTTGCTTACTTCATCCTTGAATAATAAACTAAAGGCAGTAACAGAATCAATAACTAACCTCTTTATATCTAATTTTGTCATGATTGCTTCTGCTGTTCCTCCGCCCTCTTCAATCATCTTCTTGACTTGTTCCGGAGTGTATTCCAAAAAAACAAGTTTCTTTTCTTTCTCGAGTTTTTCAAAATCCCATCCAAACCTTGCCATATGTCTAAAAAAACTTTGTTGTTTTTCTTCAAAACATATATACAAGCCAGGCTCGTTGTATTTTGTAATACCATTGTAAATAAACTCAGCGCTAAAAATGCTTTTCCCAGAGCCAGCACTCCCTGCTATAAATGTAACGCTATTCTTCTCTAAGCCGCCCTCTATTGCAGCATCTAAAACTTCAATACCAGTAGGCACCCTATCTGCGTCTAAAGAAACTTTTTTTAATGGCTTCAATATCTTTTTTCTTGTTTTTTTTGGCATTTTATATTAGCACTTTGTATTTTTTTACTTCTAGGCCTTTTTCATTAATCTCGAATGCATACATGTCTTCAGCATGATTTGTACCCCTCATCTTTAATATTTCAACTGCTCTTACTCTTTTTCCCCTTTTACCTTTTAAATGATATAGTAATATTATAGAATCAGTCTCAAAACCAACTGCAGATGCAATATAATCCTCACTAACAGTTTCTAGTTCCTGAGAAGTAAGCAAGGCAGTACAATTCCATTTTTCAATTAACTCAAATAAGGCAAGTGCAGACTCTTTTTTAGTTAATTGATCTTGGTACAACAGGCCAAATGATGTAATAGAATCAATTACCAGCCTTTGAATGTTAAATCTTTCAACTATGCTTTCTATAGTTCCACCGCCCTCAACTAATAATTTCTTGACTTGTTCTGGAGTGTATTCCAAAAAAACAAACTTCTTTTCCTTCTCAAGTTTTGTCAAGTCCCAATTAAATCCTTTAACATCATCATACAGTTTTTCTTTCTTCTCTTCAAATGTTATGTACAATCCGTTTTCATCATGCTTAGTAATGCCATAATACAAAAAAGCTATTGCAAACAATGTCTTCCCGCATCCCGGCCCCCCAGAAATAAGATTGACGCTATTTTTTTTAAATCCACCTTCAATTAAATCATCAAAACCCTTTATGCCGCTAGGAACTCTTTCTTTTTCAGTTTTCGCTATAGGGAATTTTAGACCCTTATTACCTCGTTTCTTTTTCATTTGACATCAACGAAAATGGTAGTTGTTTAGTAAATACAGTAATGCCCCCTTCTTTTATCACGAATGGAAATGCCTCCAATAAATGGTCTTGGCCACGCATTTTTAAAACAAGTATCACTCTTTCAAAAGAATTTCCGCGCCTTATCTTGGTCAAAAATATTAATCCCTCAAACAAAAAATCTTGTGTCTCATAATTTATTCTGTCCAGGTCATTAATCCCTTTTTCTGATGTTACTAATAATGTAACTCCTAACTCCTTCATATTAATTAAAAAATCTCTCACTCCGCTCCTAAATTCCAATTCGCTTTTTCCATAAACATACTTAAACAATGTTATAGAGTCTAAAGCTACTCTCTTTATTTTCTTCTTTTTGATCAAGTTCATG
>JACPNH010000046.1 GCA_016185565.1 Candidatus Woesearchaeota archaeon
AACTATGACCGGACACGTGAATATTTGAAAAAATTCTAACCTTCTTCTCCTTTAACTTATCCTCCACCACTCTTCTATTTTCAATATTAGTATCAACCGGGATTACTCTATTTGAAAAAATAACCTGATCCCCTGAATTAAATTCAAAATTAAAATGACCATCAATTAATCTGCTTAAAACAGAATTAGGTTCTCCTTGTCCACCCGTACATACAACTAAATATTTATCTCTTACTCTATTTAATTTTCTAAAAAATGTTTCAATTTCATTTCTATACTTTAACATTAATGCTTTCCTAGAAAAATTTACTAGTTTATATCTTTCAGCAGCAGTTACATACTTATCAAAACTCCTTCCAACAAAAACAACCTTTCTTCTTAAGGTCATTCCAAAATCTAAAACGCTTTGTAATCTTGCAATATGAGAAGCAAATGTAGTCGCAAATATAGCCCTCCCAGTGTTTTCAGTTCCATGCAATACTTCTTTCAGCATTTCCCTTGCAACCTTTTCACTTGGAGTTTTTTGATCTAAATCAGAATACAAACTCTCCACTATTAAAGCTTTAACACCTTTCTTCCCTAATTCCTTTAATCTTTTAGTATTTGTAATTTTTCCAATAACAGGGTGATTATCAAATTTAAAATCATTTGCATAAACTACAACACCTTCAGGAGTATGTAAAGCTAAAATTGCAGTTTGAGGCGTAGAATGTGTTACTCCAATTAATTCCACTTCTATATCTTTATTAATTCTAAAACTTGAATTTAAATTAACTGGTTTTAAAGGATTTTTTATATGATATTTATCCTCCATCATCATTTTTTTAATAACATCAATTGTATAAGGTGAAGAAATTATTGGAGCATCATACCTAGGAGCTAAAAATGGTATTGCCCCTATATGATCTAAATGACAATGGCTTGTAAATATTGCTTTAACACTTTTTTGATCTAGAATGTTGTCATCAGGAATAGCACCCTTCTTAATCATAGCATCTCTGCTTATAAGGCCTTTTTGAACTATTTCTTCTTCAAAATTTATAATTTCAGGCAAGAAAAATCCCATATCAAATATAACAGATTCTTTATTAAAACTTAAACCAGTCATATTCTTTCCAACTTCACTATACCCGCCTATTGCATGTAACTCCATATCAAATATTTTAAAAGTACTCTATTTATATAGATTTCTCCAAATACAAAGCGAAGAGTTAAATTTAAATATACCTTTTCTTATGTAAGTTTATGCAATCTAAAAGAGGTCAAGCAGCATTAGAATTTTTAATGACGTATGGATGGGCTATTTTAGTTGTATTAATAGTTATTGGCATTTTGTGGTCTTTTATAGGAAATCCGGCAGATATTTTAGGTGACAAATGTATTTTACCTGCAGGTTCTTCTTTATTCTGTGAAGATCAAAAAGCTGAACAAGGATCAGCAACAGTATTAGTAAGAAATGGTCTAGCAGAAACAATAAATGTTAACTCCATAGAATTAACTGAAAAGCAATGTAAAGATAAAACCTTTACTCAGCCTTCAATATCCCCGGGAGCAACAACAACTTTTATTGTAGAATGTTCCAGTATTCAACAAGGGGAATATGTTAGGTCTTCTTTAAAAGTAAATTATGATGTCGTTGGTGGCTTAACAAATAAAACTGCAACAGGTAGATTAATTGTAAAAGCAGTTTAATTCTCAGGAAAGCATAAATCAAAATAAGGACATTTCCCTGTGCTCCATTTACAATATTTACCAACATTTTTTGGATAATCATCTTTATCTTCAGTTATAGTTTTGGATTTTACAAATAAAATCTTTTCTTTAGCTTCTTTGACTAAGTCTTCATTTATCATAATTTCTCTTTCACCAAACTTAAAAAAGTACAAACTTGCAGATTTTGGTAATCTTTTAAATTTTTCAAAAAACAATAAAGAATAAATTCCTAATTGAATTCTATAATCATTTGTGATGGTATCCCTTGCACTTGTCTTATAATCAACAATCTTATCCTCGTATACTGCATCCAAAACTCCTTTAACACCCAATAAAGGGGAAAATAATGTAACCTCTCTCTCCCCTCTTAACATTGAAAAAGCTTGATTTGGTTCTAAATTAGTTTGTTTTATTTTATTATTTAAATAACCAGTCCAGTTTAATAACATTTCCTTGCTTTCTTCATAATAACTTTTTAAAACATTATCATCCAAGTTAAAAGATTTTATTATGCCTAGATTTTCTTGCCAGTTTTTATTAAACAAATCTAAAACTATAACTTTAAATTCAAATTCATAATTATTGGATATTTCTTTTATCTTAAAAAATTCCTCTACAACTTTATGTAATATTTTTCCCCTTAATAAAATTATATCTTCAGGAGGTATTAAATTCTTTATATACCTATAATAATATTTCCTAGGGCATAGTAAATAAAGATTAATTGATGATGGGCTTTCAAATTCTCTCATATATTAAATTTAGACTATTAATTTAAATAGATATATTTCTTAGAATATATAGATGAAACTAATAAATAAATCAAAAAATATTGTAATTGCAGAAAAAGTTAAAATTTATTCAACATCTTTAGCAAGATTAAAAGGCTTAATGTTCTCTAAACTAGAAGATAATGAAGCAATAATCTTAAAATCAAGTTTAGAATCAATTTCATTAACTTCAATACATACATTTTTCGTGTTTTTCCCTATAGACGTTGTTTGGTTAAATAAAAACCTTGAAATTGTGGATATAAGATTGAATGTAAAACCATTTACCTTTTTAATAAAGCCTAAAGAAAAAGCCCAATATATTGTTGAGATTAAAAATAGTAAGGATCTGAATATCAAATTAGGTGATAAATTAAAGATTATTTAATTTTTTTCTTGCATAGTAAAATAAAAGTAATGACAAACTGATTATTGCATTAAACCAGTCATAAGCAGGAAATGGCTGTGCTTCTACAGGTGTTACTGCTGGAGCTGCTGGTGGAACGAAAGTACACCTGTTGTTTACACATTGTTCTCCAGATAAACAGTTGGCATTACCTGTACAACTTAAATCACGTGTCGGTAACTCACAATTTCCACTTATAGTATTACAACTTTGGCCACTTGGACATTGAAAACTAGGTCCACAAGTATGACACAAATTATCATTTCCACAAATCTTTCCATTACAATCTGTGTTAGTTAAACATTCCACACAATCTCCTGTTGAAGTTTTACATTTTTTCGGACTGCATTGACTATCATCCTGACAATTTATACAATCCCCAGTACTAGTAGAACAAATTTTAGGTGAACATTTTGTTGAAGTACATGCTGCACATTGACCATTCACACAATTTTTAGAAGCACATTGTGAATCTGAAGTACAACCACTAGTGCTTTCACAATTTTTAGAAACAGAATTACAAGCAGTTCCACTTGGACATTTTGTTGGATCATTTGTACAATCTTCACAATTTCCAGAAGCAGGACTACAAATCTTAGGTGAACATTTTGTTGAAGTACATGCTGCACATTGACCATTCACACAATTTTTAGAAGCACATTGTGAATCTGAAGTACAACCACTAGTGCTTTCACAATTTTTAGAAACAGAATTACAAGCAGTTCCACTTGGA
>JACPNH010000043.1 GCA_016185565.1 Candidatus Woesearchaeota archaeon
ATCTATTGCTCTTTTCAAATTTGGTTCTTTATATGCTGTTATAATTATTGATATCATAGGTTAAATTTCAATATTTTGATTTTTAAGAGTTGTGAATATATATTTTATTTAAGATATGTTACAGTAGATTAATACTTAAAAATATCTAATTAAAGAAAATTGTATGCCTAAATATAACTCTATGAATGAAGTTCCTGGATATATAAAAGAAAAATTAAAGAAGTTTATAACGAATGTTGGTGGTGAAACTTTTGTAATTGTTGGATTACCTTCTGAATTAACTGGTGGATGTTTAGCAAGATATTCCAGGGCTCCGACAGGAATGCAATTAACTTTGGTAAATGAATTTTTAGATGAAAATGGCGATCCTTCACAGCAAAAAGGGTCTGAATTAATGGATAGAGTGCTAAATGCTTTTGGTGACGAGTCAGTTGGTGAACTAGAAGGGGCTCATGTTGGAATTGAAAATATCTCACAATTAGCAACTAAGGGTCTCGAAGATAGAAGAATTGGTGGTTCTCCAATAGAACAGTCTACAAGATATGTAAAATACGATGTTAAGGATGAACAAGGAAGGTGGAGATATTTAAGGCCGAAGGAAATTATTGAATCAGGCTTGATAGAAAGATTTGAAAAGGTAAATGATAGAGCATTTGAAATTTATAGTAAAGGAATAAAACTTTTAATTGATTATTTTAAAAAAGAATTTCCAAGAAGCAAACAAACTATTGATGTAATTAGGGATGGAAAGACTGTAAAAGTTCATGAAGAGGAATTGAAAAATGAAGATGAAGAAAACGCTTTTAATAATGCCTACAATTTTACTGTGAGATGCGCTGCTTTAGATGTAGGAAGATGTGTACTACCCTCATCAACATTAACACATTTAGGTATTTTTGGGAATGGAAGATTTTTTACAAATGTTATAAATTATTTAAAAAGTAGTGAGTTATTAGAAGAAAAAGAAAGAGGAAAAGATTTAGAAACTGAATTAAATAAAGTAATTCCAACTTTTATCAAGAGAAACAAAGCAAATCCTAAGATTAATGAGACAAACAGAAGAATGAGAAAGCTTTCTTACGAATTATTTTCTAGTATAAAACCTGAGGATAAGAGGGTAACTTTAATCACAAGAATGGATTATTTTGATACTATTGTTGCAACAAGTTTATTTCCCTATACAAATATCTCTTTAATGCAAACCTTATCAGAGGTACAAAAGATGCCTGTTGATAAAAAATTAGATATTTTAAATAGTTATATAGGCAAAAGAGAAAGTAGAAGAGATAGAACTGGAAGAAGTTTAGAAGCTAATTATCCATTAACATTTGATTTAGTTGGATGCTTTGCTGAATATAGGGATTTGGAAAGGCATAGAATGTTAACACAACAAAGACAACTATTAACGCCCGATTTAGGATTTATTATGCCCCCAGAAATGGGAATTGTTGGACTTGAAAAAGAAGTTGAAGAATTAGTTGAAATGATGGATGATTTGAATAGTGATTTAAGGCATGCTAGTTTAGAGATTCAGGCACAATATGCAACTTTGTTTAATCATAGACTAAGGTTTATGTTAGGGATGAACTTAAGAGAATTTCAACATTTATCTGAATTGAGAACGCAACCAGCTGGACATTTTAGCTATAGAAGCATGGTTATGGAAATGGCGGACAAAGTTAAGGCAACCTATCCTTGGGCATCAAAAGCATTTGAATTTGTTGATTATTCTGATCCAAACAACAAGATTTCAAGAGCAAAGGAACAATCTAAAATTGCTGGAAAAAATCTTGCTAAAGGCATTGAAGGGGGCATTGATTTATGACATGTAGAGTCTGCATATAATTTCCCACCTTTTTATTATACATTTTCAAATTCATAGTTCATCACCATCCGAATAGTTTTACAGCCTTTTCAAATATATGCTCCTGTAACTTAAGCCAGAATACTCTTTCTGGCGTTTCAAGATCCAAGCTCTCATGCACCCTAACTTCATTGTACCACTTAACAAACTCCTCAAAGGTCTTAAATCTTTTTCTATGCCGCTCATACGTATCAAACCACTTTTCTATTTTTCCATTTGTTTGTGGATGCTTATACCTGCAGAGAATATGCTTAATCCCTTCTTTTTCTAGATATTTCTCAAAATCACTTTGCCCTTTTAATAATTGCCCTTTTTTCAGGGTCGCATAAAACTCTGAGCCACGATCAGTTATTATCTCCCTTATTCTTCTTATATAACCATAATTATCAAGCACTTCCTTTACTAGTAATATGCTCTTTTCTCCACTTATTCTTGTATCTTCACGGCCAGCAAGTATTTTCCTTGAGGCATCATCTAAGACAGCACA
>JACPNH010000044.1 GCA_016185565.1 Candidatus Woesearchaeota archaeon
CTTAATTCATAGTTTCCTTTCTTGTTTTTTATTAATAAGCTGTCTTTTAAGTTTTTAATGTCAAGTAATTCTTTATGTGGCTTGATTGGAAGCCATATTCCTATGCCTTTTCTTTTTCTTACACTAATCTTAATCCAGTATCTAGTTAGTTTAGTTTTTCTAGTTCTAAACCATACTTGTTGCTTAGGAATTACTAAAGGATAGTCCTTGTACTTAATTTTCTTTGTGTCATAATACCATCCCTTTGCTCTCTTATGCTGGCTTAAAATATCCTTGTCAATATTAAATTGCATCCACCATTGAAATCCATTGTATTCATGGTCTAAATCTTCCAGTTTAGATTTAGTAAGGTTGAGAACACCAGCATTGATTACTTTAGTTGCTAACATTATTATATCTAAGATGTTTTTATTTATAAAGCTGTCGCGCGACCCGTGAGATGTGAGAAGTGAACTACGATTTTATGTGCAAAGCCAAGCCAAACTAAATGTTTATAAATAGTTACAAATAGGATTTTATATGGACGAATATGAAAAATTATTGGAGCGTGGACATTTAAAACTGCCAGAGTCAGTTTTGCATAAAGAAAGGTTTGAAATCTCTAAAGTAATAGGGCATCTACAAGGAAATAAGACAGTAATAAGTAACTTCTCTCAAATATGCAGTATGTTTAGACGTGACCAGAACCATTTGCTAAAATATTTGCAAAGAGAATTAGCAACTCCTGCTTACATTGACGGACCCCGCTTAATACTTGGAAGAAAATTGAGTTCTAGCCTTATAAATAATAAAATAGAGAGGTATGCAAAGCAGTTTGTTTTGTGCCCTGAATGCGGAAAGCCAGACACTCAGCTTGTAAAAGAAGAAAGAGTTACATTGATTAAATGCAGTGCATGTGGCGCGAAGCATCCTGTGAAAACAAAAATCTAATATGTACACAAAAATACATAAATCTGGCAATAAAGAAATATTAGCAGTATGTGACGAGGATATTATAGGCAGAGTTTTTGAAGAAGGAGATTTACAATTAAAAGTTTCTGAATATTTTTTCTATGGCGAGAAAAAATCTGAAAAAGAAGTTCTTAAGTTAATAGAAGAATTTGAGAATGTAAATTTAGTTGGGAAAAAAACAATAAAATTAGCATTAGACAACAATATCATAAGCAAGGAAAATGTAATAACAATACGGGGAATACCCCACGTACAAATATACAATTTATAAAATGCATCAAGACTATTACGAAGCAATACTGCAAATAAGACCTAAAAAGCAAAGCGTGCTTGATTTTGTTAGGAACGAGTCTATGAGGTCAAATACTAGAATTTCTAAAGAAATTACAAAGGACTTTGGATGTGATATTTACTTAAGCTCAAGAAAATCAGCAGTTCAAATCTCAAAAAAACTAAAAAAAAATTTCAATGGTGATTTGAAGGTTTCAAAAACCTTACACTCAAGAGACAGATTAACTAGCAAGCTAATTTATAGGGTTACTATTCTTTTTAGGCTTAGATAAAGTTATGCATTTATACAGTTTAGGCAAAAAATTATTAAATAAAGACCTTTTGAAGTATTCCATGAAAAAAATTTGTGCAATAATCGCAATATTTTTTTTGCTTTCGCTTTCGTCATTGCCAATTTCGAAGGCGCAACGAGAAGAAGATTACAATACATACTCATATGTAGTAGTAGACTACACACTTTCTTCAAATATAAATTTAAATTACGGATCTAATTCAAAATTGCAGGCATTAAAAGCAAATCTCTCATTAGTTCCAAGCAATTATTACATGCAAACAGTAGAATCTCTAGATGTAAACTCAAATCCTAATGCTTTAACCATTGTAAATAAAGATTCCATTTATTATGAATGGAATGAGATAAATAACCTTTATGAATTTGGTTCTAATGCTAGGATTAAGATAAATAACCTACTTAATAAAATTCCGCATGTAGAATTCCCTATAAAAAACCTGGATCCTGAATACAGCAAGTATTTAGAGCCTGAAAAGATTATAGATATCAATCAAGAGATAATTGAAAAAACAAACTCTTTAGTTCAAGGGGAGGGCGATTTATTTGAAGCGACATTCAAGATCGCTGACTGGGTAAAAAATAATATAAAGTACGACTTAAACACATTAACAGAATCAGCTTCTCAAAAATCAAGCTGGGTATTACAAAATAAAGAAGGTGTATGCGATGAAATAACCTCCTTATTTATCTCCATGCTTAGAGCAGCTGGAATACCAGCTAGATTTGTGACAGGAATGGTATACACAAACTTAAATTATGATTATGGAAATCATGGGTGGGCAGAGGTTTATTTTCCAGAATATGGGTGGGTGCCATTTGATGTTACTTTTGGCGAGTATGGCTGGATAGACCCTGGACATATAAAACTAAGCGATACTTTAGATGCTGGAGAAGCTTCTATAAGATATTCATGGAGATCTTACAACATTGAGGTAAGGCCGTCAGAACTTTCATTAAAAGCAAAAACTGTCTCTTTGGGGCCAAAAATAGAGCCTTTATTAAAATTAAGCATAGAGCCTTTGTACGAAAAGGCAGGCCCAGGATCTTATGTTCCATTAAAGGTTGCAGTAGAAAATCCATTTAATTACTATATAAGCACTTCATTAACCATAACTAAAGCTCCTGAATTAACAGATCATAATAACATGCAAGTGTTATTAAGGCCTTTGGAAAAGAGAAGCTTTTTCTGGACAATAAAAGTACCAGAAGATATAGACAAGAGGTACATCTTTACATCCCAATTAGAAGTTATAGACACTTTTGGGGGGATTGCAAGTTCTAAAATGGAATATTCGAGCAATTACAATATAATATCACTAAATGAAGCTAATCAAAAAATAGCAGAATATGAAGACCTAGACACAAATACTTACACAAAAGACTTGAGCTTTACATGCAAGTCAGACAAATTATTTTATTACTTAAATGACAATGCCTTAATTAGTTGTACATTAATAAATACTGGAAATTCTAACATAAATTCTTTAGATGTTTGTATTGAAAACAACTGCAAAACAATTGATTTAGCAATAACAGGGAAAGAAATTTTAGATTTTAATTTAATACTTAATGACTTGAATAAAAGAATATTTTTAATAACTGCAAAAAATGACAAAATCAACATAAACAATTTCTTGAAGATACAGCTTTCTGATTCAGGACCGTTAAAAATTTATTCAATAAATGCACCATCTGAATTAAATTATAATGAAAGATTTACATTGTTTTTTACAATAGACTCTGTTGTTACATTAAAAGATATAGAAATTAAAATTAATAATCTTGTTCCATTAAAGACTGAAGAATTAACAGATTCAAAAAATATTGAACTACCTCTAGAAGCAAGATACTTTGTAGAAGACCCATTAAAAATACACATTTCATATAAAGACCAGAACAACAGAGAATTCAGTCTAGACAAAGAAATAAATATAAAGGTATCAAATGTGCCGTGGTATGCAAAATTATTTTTGTTTTTTAGTAGATTCTTTTAGTTTTTTAGTCTTCAGCCCTAAATACCTGATCTTTTTCTTTGACGGGGTTGGCAACTTTTATTGCTATTTCCTGACCGCGCTTCGCTGAATGTATTGGTTTTTTATCAATCTGTATCGATTCCACCACCTGCTCAAAGTTCTGTCCGTGGCCTTCTATTTGCACAGTATCCCCTATTCTTAGGTCTTTTTCTAACCTCACTACGGCAACCATTATTTGGGGGAAAAAATGTGTTACAACCCCCACTAATTCCTTATCTTCCATTAAAAAATGTTAAGAAATTAAAGTATTTAAAGCTTATTGATTGAAGGGCTTTGCACATAATGTCTTCTTAAAACGAGTCTTGCACAAAAAGTAGATGAGTTGCACAATAAGTCTATTATTAGGAATCCAAAGACTGTGTGGAATTTGTTACCTATTATCAGTGGTTACAATACGAAAGCTTTATAAAGGATAAGTAATCTATTTTTACAAGAAAAAAAATGAAAAAAGACCCTCTTGAAAAAGTTATTCATGAAACTGAAAGAGAAATAAGAGAAATTCCTTCTATAGATACTAGAGTATTCGGCAAAGAAATACTTAGAACTCTAAAAATACCTAGTACGCAATCTACTAAAATACTAGACTCTATTAATTTAATGGCTTATTATGATATGGACTTTGCTTTAGGCATGGTAGAATTTCTAAAGAGAACTCCATCAAAAATTAGTTTATATGTTTTAGAAACAATTGCCGCAAGAATGACTTATAATCCTTCCGAAGAAACTTTGTCAGAATCTAAAATAATTATGGAAATCGCAAACAAAAGGAAAACAATAGGTGAAGAAGAAACAATTGATATTATAGGCAGGCTAAGAGCGATAGATGACAATGATTCTTTTAAGTCA